>NZ_JBICJS010000062.1:0-3520 GCF_043103305.1 Pseudomonas sp. YQ_5
GCACTGCTGAGTCTCCTGTTAAACCGACTAGGCATGGAGAGCTTTGATTGTGAGAGCGCGGTTGTCGAGGTTGAGTACCAGAACATTGATATCCTGATCCGCAACCAATCCAAGCAAGCGGTGATCATCGAAAACAAGATCTACGCCAGCGATCGCGACGATCAGCTCTGGGACTATCACCAGCGGATGCAGACACAAGGCTATACTGAGATTTGGACTACTTACCTAACCTTAGATGGTTCCGAGCCAAGTGAGCAAAGCGCCAGAGCATTGCCTGTAGTTCTCTTTAGCTACGAAGCTGAAATCATAGCGTGGTTGAAGGACTGCATTCCTCTGGTTGCTCGAGAGCCCGGCGTGCGGGAAAGCATTTTTCAGTACATTGAACTACTCCAAAAGCTGACCTCTAGCGATCAGAGCGATATCTATATGAGCAAGCTAAAAGAACAAATCCTGCTGGGCGAAAACCTCTTTGTGATCGCCGATATCAATCATGCATTCCAGGCCGTATTGGCCGACCTTCAGAGCGATATTTGGGAGCGTATGACATCTTATCAGGCAAGCCGATACCAGAAGCTCGGAAAACCTGAGGTCTCGGCAACTAAGGAAGCGGTATCAGCATATTACAAAAAAGAAAAAAACAGCAAGTACATCGGCCTTACCTATCCCTTCATGTTTATGAACGGCGGCGTGTACATTGAGCTTGATCACCGACTATATGTGGGTTATTACTGTGACGGCGAGCAGTTCCCTGAAGACCGGGAGCGTCTATTGGCATTGAGTCGAGAGATAGCTCCCAAGACTCGGACATCCGGCAAGCTGTTCTGGAAGCTCTCTAAGTTTAATGTGAATCTGCATTCACCCTCTAATGAAGATCTCGCGTTACTACGAGATCCAAAAATGCGGGAGCTGATTGCCGTCGGCCTTATCGACGATATGCATGAACTGTGGCAACTTGCTCAACAGCGTTTCGCCTAAATTTCGAACGTGTCGGCCTCTAGCCAACTAGCAGCTGCTCGCAGGCGGCTGCTACCTGCCCAAGTTTCGCCGTTCACTTGGGACCGCTCAACGGTTTTCAAGACCGTAGTAAAAACGCCCGATCCGTATGGTACGCAAGGCTAAATCGATTCCAAAAAAAAACACGAAACGGCACGGCTACAGGCCGCATACCGCAAGGGTCGCCGCTTCAGTTTTGGAATCGATTTTTTACCCTCCTGCCATCTGTCCGCTGCAATTGCGGGATAGTGGCACCCAGCCATCAAATCCATTATTCTTGCCGCTCATCACTCAGCGTGGAGCTACTGCTATGAAAAGGCTTGCTGCGGCAATTGGACTTGTCGCGCTCTCCCCGGCTGCTTTCGCGGGCTGCTTTGGCACTGGTTCCTTCAAGACCTGCACCGACAACAGCGGAAACAGCTACAACATTCAGCGTTTCGGCAATACCACCAATGTGCAGGGCTTCAACTCGAGCACCGGTTCATCCTGGAACCAGCACAGCACGACGATCGGGAATACCACGTTCCACAATGGCACTTCTGCCAGCGGCAACTCTTGGAATGGCACTTCTCAACGAATCGGGGATACCGTTATCAACAGCGGAACGGACTCCCGAGGTAACGCATATCACTCCACCTGCAACAGTTACGGCTGCTACTAACTTCCGGTAACGCAGCCGTAGCGTGAGATTCCGGCCTCAGGCCGCGCCACAAGCGGCCTGTGCACCGCCCCTGTCTAATACAGTTCGGCCAGTTTCAGCGACTTTCACCCAGTAAAACCGAGAAGCTTTCGAGCAGTTTTAGACAGCTTCAGCACCCCACCTAGGCGTTCTGCCAACCACGATCCGTCCTCCATCGTCACTTACCCCCTCCTCTCACAGTCCGCTTTCGACCCAAAGCGGTCATTCATGTGGGTCAACTACCGGCCATAACGGGGAGTTTACAATAAGCGACACGCCGTAATACAAAATAGGTTACTGAGGATCAAAAAGTTAAGCCCAGCCCACCCACTCTCATCTACATAGAAATGTGTTTCCAATCCCTCGGCTTTATATTGCCGTCGTGATCTTAGGCGAACACTCTACTGCGCACATAAATATTAAAAATTATTCGTATCGAGACCTAGCGACTGCAGCTTTTCTTTAGATTTCTATAGTGCATCTAGACCTGTGCGTATTACAACCATCTTTCACTGGAAGTCAAGTAGGCCGGAGAACCGTCCAAGTGCCCATGCGCTTCTTCAGCACATCCCTCCGATCTGAATATCAGCTTATGGCCGAGACAAATAGCCTAAAGCAGGAAAGATATTTGCCCATGAGTAGCCGTGGATACACCCGCACACATCAACGTGTGATGTTGCAAAGAAGAGGCTAGAAAATTTATGCCATACCACTTCCACAATGCAAACGCTGTGCTGAAAAAACCTAATAGCAACGGTGCAACATGATCAGTAAACCAAGGGGTGATAAACGCACCTCTTAGAACTATAAAAACTTTAATTGGCCAAGTAATCAATATGTTCATTACACGATATTCAACCCCTTCGCCGTCCAGCCATCTCTCGTCAGACTTATACTGATACTTTGCAATCAAGTAAACACTTACGCGATACTCGTGAAGAAAAATCCGCGATTTTATTCCCACCCCTCTTTGTCGCTTCGACAGGTCGCGAGTAGGCCGATATGAAAGCTGTGTAGCATAAGATAGGATTTTGAATGCAGCCCCTGCGCTACTTCTTTTAGCAACCTCGCTCACAATTTTTTTCTTTAATTGACGTCGACTTAAGGTCAAAGCTACCCAACGCAAAGATGCTTCGTAAAGGCCATCCATAGCTTTGTCAAAATGTAAACCTGCGGGAGGAATACGCTGGTAGCAGCGAAACCAAAAGTAGGCGTTGAGAACAGCAAGCACCAGCCAAACGCTATTAGTACGCTGGTGAAGCTGCACCTCGTTCCCCATTAGCTTAAATTGAGTGAGGTCTGCTCCAAAATACCACAAAGCCAAGACTAAGGCTGAGTAGGTGAGCAAGAAGCCTCTAGCCTTGTTGAAATCCCTACCATCATCCAATGAGTCCACCACCGAGCTGCTCCTTCTCTAAAGTGATATGATATTAACACACCACCAATACCGATTCTTATTCCCCGCAGGCGCGATCACGCTAGCGAGGAAGGGATTGCGAAAATCCAACAGTTCCGCACTAAATGTCGGGCTGCTCATCCAAAAGTCAGCCGTAGGTACAGTCCGGAAATTACCGTTCGTGCACGATTATCAACGGCTGCTTTGGGTCCAGGCTGTGTGAAAACGCCCGCAGTTGTCTAACCTTCTGACCGTCGTGATCGTGGCGGGGACAATCATGAAGCGGTTCATCGAAGGTGAGGCTCGGACGCAGGTTACATTGCTGCCAGAGTGCCTGGATGACTACATCACCGATGAAAACCCAGTGCGAGTGGTCGATGTCTTTGTCGATGAACTCGACCTGAGCGCGCTCGGTTTCGCAGGCGTCGATCCGGCAGCAACAGGTCGCCCAG
>NZ_JBICJS010000063.1:0-127438 GCF_043103305.1 Pseudomonas sp. YQ_5
GCCACCCGAAGGTGGCCTTAATGAACTAGAGAGTGTTCGAACTTACACGGCCGCAACAGGGCGCATGTACGAGATCGGTGCCGTACTGGCATCTTCGAAAGTGACCACTTCCCAGGCATCGGTTTCAGCAATCAGCTTGCGCAACAGCTGGTTGTTCAGCGCGTGGCCGGACTTGAAGCCCTTGAACTCGCCGATCAGGCTGTTGCCCAGCAGGTACAGATCGCCGATGGCGTCGAGGATCTTGTGCTTGACGAATTCGTCTTCGTAACGAAGGCCGTCTTCGTTGAGCACGCCGTCCTCATCGACCACGATGGCGTTCTCGACACTGCCACCCAACGCAAGGTTGTGCTTGCGCAGGTACTCGATGTCACGCATGAAGCCAAAAGTACGCGCGCGGCTGACTTCCTTCACGAACGAGGTGCTGGAAAAGTCGACGCTGGCGCTCTGGGTCCGGTTGCGAAGCACCGGGTGATCGAAATCGATCTCGAAGCTCACCTTGAAACCTTCGAAAGGCAGGAACGTGGCGCGCTTGTCGCCCTCTTCCACGGTTACCTCACGCAGGATGCGGATGAACTTCTTGGCTGCGTCCTGTTCTTCCAGGCCGGCAGACTGAATCAGGAATACAAAAGGACCGGCGCTGCCATCCATGATCGGCACTTCCGAGGCGGAGAGCTCGACGTAGGCGTTATCGATGCCCAGGCCCGCCATGGCGGAGAGCAGGTGCTCGACCGTATCGACCTTGACGTCACCGTTGACCAACGTCGTCGACATGGTTGTCTCGCCGACGTTGGCCGCACGCGCAGGGATTTCGACCACAGGGTCGAGGTCGGCGCGGCGGAAGACGATGCCGGTGTCAACAGGTGCAGGCTTGAGGGTCAGGTAAACCTTCTCCCCGGAGTGCAGACCGACACCTGTGGCACGGATGGTATTCTTCAGGGTGCGTTGTTTAATCATGGCATTGGCCGCTTCAGCGCAAATTGCGAACAGGTATCAACAAAGGCTGGGGATGATAACAGACCCAACCTTTGATGAATACCAATCACCTTTATACCCCTGATAAATTCCATTAATCAGCCTGACGACGCAGGAATGCCGGGATATCGAGGTAGTCCAGGTCATCCTGAGGGTTCAGTTTAGCGGCTGCGGCAGCACCTGCATGCGCCTGGTTGCGCATGACGGTCGGGCGCTCCAGGTCACGGTAGTTGACCGCTGGCTGCTCCTGGCGCACCGGCGCAGGATTGGACGCTTCGTATGCCTGCTGGGCAGTCTGCAGGGTATTGTCGACCACCTTCACAGGCTTCTCGATGCGTGCGCCCAGACCAGTGGCCACCACGGTCACGTGCAATTCGTCGCGCATGTCCGGGTCGATCACGGTGCCGACCTTGACCATCGCGTGGTCGGAGGCGAAGGCTTCGATGATGCTACCCACGTCGGAGTACTCACCCAGCGACAGGTCCGGGCCTGCGGTGATGTTCACCAGGATACCGCGGGCGCCCTGCAGGTTGACGTCTTCCAGCAGCGGGTTACGGATAGCTGCCTCGGTGGCTTCGCGCGCACGGTTCGGGCCGCTGGCGCAGCCAGTACCCATCATGGCCATGCCCATTTCACCCATCACGGTACGCACGTCGGCGAAGTCGACGTTGATCATGCCGGGGCGCTTGATGATGTCGGAGATACCGCGTACGGCACCAGCCAGTACATCGTCAGCCTTGGCGAAGGCGGACAGCAGGCTGGCATCCTTGCCCAGGATGGTCAGCAGCTTCTCGTTGGGGATGGTGATCAACGAGTCGACGCTTTCAGCCAGCATGCGGATGCCTTCATCGGCGATCTGCATGCGCTTGCGGCCTTCGAACGGGAACGGACGAGTCACCACTGCAACGGTGAGGATACCCATTTCCTTGGCCACTTCGGCAATGATTGGCGCAGCACCGGTACCGGTACCGCCACCCATGCCGGTGGTGATGAACACCATGTTGGTGCCCTGCAGCACTTCAGCGATGCGCTCACGGTCTTCCAGCGCGGCCTGACGGCCGACCTCCGGATTGGCACCGGCACCCAGGCCCTTGGTCACGCCAGTGCCCAATTGCAGGATGGTGCGCGCGCCAATGTTTTTCAGCGCCTGGGCATCGGTGTTGGCGCAGATGAATTCCACGCCTTCGATGCTGCTCTTGACCATGTGATTGACGGCGTTGCCGCCACCACCACCAACGCCGATCACCTTGATGACCGGGCTTTGCGGGACGTTGTCTACGAGCTCGAACATTTTCCCTCTCCTTACAGTTCTCTAGTTGTTGCGCCTACCACTACTGCTTTGAAACTTAGAAGTTGCCCTGGACCCACTTCTTGAAACGTTCAAGCACTGGGGCCTTCGGTTCATCGCCATAGCTGTTGCTGCTGCTGTTGCTGTTACCGGTCAGGGCCAAGTCCTCGGACTGCTTGAGCAGGCCGTAGGTGAGCAAGCCCACACCAGTGGAATAGATCGGGTTGCGCACCACGTCGCTCAGCCCCCGAACGCTGTGCGGCACGCCCAGGCGTACCGGCATGTGGAAGATTTCTTCGGCCAGTTCCACGGCACCTTCCATCTTCGCGGTGCCGCCGGTAAGGACGATGCCGGCGGGCACCAGGTCTTCGTAGCCGCTGCGGCGCAGTTCGGCCTGGATCAGGGTGAAGAGCTCGTCGTAACGTGGCTCCACCACCTCGGCCAGGGCCTGGCGCGACAGCTCGCGCGGTGGGCGATCGCCCACGCTCGGCACCTTGATGGTCTCGCCCGCGCCAGCCAGTTTGGCCAGGGCACAGGCGTAGCGGATCTTGATCTCCTCGGCGTACTGGGTCGGGGTACGCAGGGCCATGGCGATGTCGTTGGTCACCTGGTCGCCAGCAATCGGGATGACCGCCGTGTGGCGGATGGCGCCCTCGGTGAAGATGGCGATGTCGGTGGTGCCACCACCGATGTCCACCAGGCACACGCCCAGCTCTTTTTCATCATCGGTCAGTACCGAGTAGGCCGAAGCCAGCTGTTCGAGGATGATGTCGTCGATTTCCAGGCCGCAGCGGCGCACACACTTCTCGATGTTCTGGGCGGCGTTGACTGCGCAAGTGACCACGTGAACCTTGGCTTCCAGGCGCACGCCAGACATGCCCAGCGGCTCGCGCACGCCTTCCTGGTTGTCGATCACGTAGTCCTGCGGCAAGGTGTGCAGCACGCGCTGGTCCGCCGGAATCGCCACGGCCTGGGCGGCGTCGAGTACGCGCTCCAGGTCGGCCAGGCTGACCTCGCGGTCACGGATGGCGACGATGCCGTGGGAGTTCAGGCTGCGGATGTGATTACCGGCCACACCGACGAACGCCGAGTGGATACGGCAGCCGGCCATCAGTTGCGCCTCTTCCACGGCGCGCTGGATCGACTGCACGGTGGACTCGATGTTCACCACCACGCCTTTTTTCAGGCCACGGGACGGATGAGTGCCGATCCCGACGATTTCCAGGGTGCCGTCTTCGCCCACTTCGCCCACCAGCGCCACCACCTTGGAGGTGCCAATGTCCAGCCCGACGATCATTTTGCCGCTATGCGCGTTTGCCATGGTCCTGTCTCTCTCTAATTCTTCGCAACGGCGGGTTGGGCCGTCGTCGGTGCAATCGGTTCCCGCCAACCAACGGCAAGTCCGTTGGAATAACGCAGATCAATGCGGGCGATAGTGGTGATCTGGTCTTTGAGTGTCTTGTCGTAAATGGCAATGAAACGGCGCATCTTCTCCACCAGATGATCGCGCCCCAGCAGCAACTCGATGCCTGGCCCGGCACTGCTCGCACCGGTGGTCAGGAACCAGCTGCCTCGCTCGCGCAGCTCCAGGCGAGCGATGGAAAAGCCCAGGGGGCGCAGCATCTGGCTCAATACCTGATACTGCTGCATGACTTGTTGCTGAGCACGCTGCGGCCCGGCCAGCTGCGGCAAATGCTCATAATTGGCCAGCTCGCGCGGGGCGAAAGCCTGACCCTGGTTGTTGAGCAGGGCTGCATCACCCCAGCGTGCCACCGGCAGCTGTTCTTCAAGGCGGATTACCACCTCGTCGGGCCATACCCGGCGCACTTCGGCGTGGGCGATCCACGGCATCTGCTCCAGCTCGGCCCGCATCGCCGGCAGGTCGACGCTGAAGAAGCTCGCCGCCACATAGGGCGCGATACGCTGCTGCACCGACTGCTGACTGATGTAGCTGAGGTCGCCCTGCACATCGACCTTGGTGATCGGG
The DNA here is from genome assembly GCF_043103305.1 of Pseudomonas sp. YQ_5. NCBI lineage: Bacteria > Pseudomonadati > Pseudomonadota > Gammaproteobacteria > Pseudomonadales > Pseudomonadaceae > Pseudomonas > Pseudomonas sp. YQ_5. The sequence continues at coordinate 4,248 of NZ_JBICJS010000063.1, forward strand.
CGGTCGGCGTACGGCATCAGGCGAACGGCGCCCTCGTAGGCACCAAAGCCGGCCGCCACCAGCAACACCGGCCACAGCAAGCGCTTGAGGCCGCCCAGGCTTGGCCTGGGCAGGCGCGCCGATACGGGCTCGTCGGCCACCAGCCGGCTGGCACCACGCGGCACCGGCTTGTTACGGCCGGTAACGGGTTGCTGCTGACGTATCATCGCGCCTTGCATGGTTATTAGCCTCGCGTCGCCACGCTTTCGGCCAGGATTGCCAGCACCAGTTGCTGGAAGTCCAGGCCAGCCGCGCGGGCCGCCATGGGCACCAGGCTATGATCTGTCATGCCCGGTGCAGTGTTGACTTCGAGCAGCCAGAACCGGCCCTGCTCGTCCTGCATCACGTCCAGCCGCCCCCAGCCCTCGATGCCAATGGCATTGCAGGCGCGCGCAGTCAGGTCGATCAGCTCTTGTTCCTTGACGCTATCCAGCCCGCAGGGGATGCGGTACTGGGTGTCGTTGGCGATGTACTTGGCGTCGTAGTCGTAGAACACATGCGGCGTACCCAAGGCGATCGGCGGCAGCACCTGGCCGCGCAGTACCGCGATGGTGAACTCCGGGCCGTGGATCCACTGCTCCACCAGTACCTGGGAATCGTATTTGGCGGCATCCTGCCAGGCGGCGACCAGTTCCTGGGCGCTGTTCACCTTGGCCATGCCGATGCTAGAGCCTTCATGGGCGGGTTTGACGATAAGCGGGAAGCCCAGTTCCGTACTGGCCTGCAAACAATCGCTTTCGCTCGCCAGCACCGCGTGGCGTGGTGTGGGAATGCCCAGGCTCTGCCACACCTGCTTGGTGCGCAGCTTGTCCATCGCCAGCGCCGAAGCCAGGATGCCGCTGCCGGTGTAAGGGATGCCCAGGCACTCCAGCAAGCCTTGCATGCTCCCGTCTTCACCACCACGGCCGTGAAGGATGATGAAGGCGCGGTCGATCTTCTCGCTTTGCAGGCGTGCGAGCAGGTCATCACCGACGTCGATGGCGACCACATCGACGCCGGCAGTGCTCAGCGCATCGATCACTGCGGCGCCGGATTTCAGCGACACTTCACGCTCGGCGCTCTTGCCACCGTACAGCACGGCGACGCGGCCGAACGCCTTGACGTCCAGGGTCGAGTGCAGCTTGTCGTAGGCGCTGGTCATTTCGACTTCTCCTGCTTGGCGCCTGCGAACAGCGGGCTTTTCATCAACTGCGGGGCCAGGCCGCCAACATCACCGGCACCCTGGCAGAGCAGGATGTCGCCAGCGCGCAGCAGTGGCTTGACCAGCGGCGCCAGCTCGGCGCCGCGCTCGATGTAGATCGGGTCCAGCTTGCCGCGCTGGCGGATGCTGTGGCACAGCTGACGGCTGTCGGCACCGGGGATCGGCTCTTCACCGGCCGGGTAGACCTCCATCAGCAGCAGCACGTTGGCATCACCCAGCACCTGGACGAAATCGTCGTACAGGTCGCGGGTGCGGCTGTAACGGTGCGGCTGGTAGACGATCACCAGGCGGCGGCTTGGCCAGCCACCGCGCACAGCCTTGATTACCGCCGCCACTTCGGTCGGGTGATGGCCGTAGTCGTCGACCAGCATCACACTGCCGCCTTCGACCGGCAGCTCGCCGTACACCTGGAAGCGACGGCCGACACCCTGGAAGCCGGACAGGCCCTGGATGATGGCCTCGTCAGTAATGCCTTCGTCAGTGGCGATGGCAATGGTGGCCAGGGCGTTGAGCACGTTGTGGTTGCCGGGCATGTTCACCGAAACCTCCAACGGCTCGCGATCACGGCGCAGCACGGTGAAGTGGGTCTGCATGCCCTGCTGACGTACATTGATGGCGCGGATGTCGGCCTCTTCGCTGAAGCCATAGGTCACGGTCGGGCGCTTCACCTGCGGCAGGATCTCGCGAACCACCGGGTCGTCCAGGCACATCACCGCCAGGCCATAGAACGGCAGGTTGTGCAGGAACTCGACGAAGGTTTTCTTCAGCTTGTTGAAGTCACCTTCGTAGGTCGCCATGTGGTCGGCATCGATGTTGGTGACCACCGCCACCATCGGCTGCAGGTGCAGGAAGCTGGCATCGCTTTCGTCTGCTTCGGCGATCAGGTAGCGGCTGGTGCCCAGCTGGGCATTGGTGCCAGCAGCGGTAAGGCGGCCACCGATGACGAAGGTCGGGTCCAGGCCACCGGCGGCGAACACCGAAGCCAGCAGGCTGGTCGTGGTGGTCTTGCCGTGAGTACCGGCAACGGCCACGCCATGGCGGTAACGCATCAGCTCGGCGAGCATCTCGGCACGCGGCACCACCGGAATGCGTCGCTCGAGGGCGGTGGCAACTTCCGGGTTGGCCGGGTTGATGGCGCTGGACACCACCAGCACATCGGCGGTGGCGGCGTTCTCGGCGCGGTGGCCGACAAAGATCTCAGCGCCGAAGGACTCCAGGCGCTCGGTAACTGGCGAGGCTTTAAGGTCCGAACCGGACACTTCATAGCCCAGGTTCAGCAACACTTCGGCAATACCGCACATACCCACGCCGCCGATGCCGACGAAGTGAATGCGGCGAATACGGCCCATCTTCGGCTGGGGCATGGCTTTCTGGCTCTCAACCATGGGCCACCTCCAGGCAGATATCGACCACGGTGCTGGTTGCAGCAGGTTTGGCCAGGCGCCGTGCGGTGCCTGCCATGACGTTGAGTTTCTCGGGTTGCATCAGCACCTCGTTCAGGCGTTCAGCGAGTTGCGCTGCGCCAGTTGTCGCTTGTGGCATCAGGAAGGCAGCGCCTTCGCGGGCCAGATATTGGGCGTTGTGGGTCTGGTGATCGTCGATCGCATGGGGCAAAGGCACCAGCATCGAAGGCAGGCCTGCTGCCGCCAGTTCGCTGACGGTCAGGGCACCGGCCCGGCACACCACCAGGTCGGCCCAGCCATAAGCCTGGGCCATGTCTTTGATGAAAGGCTCTACCTGAGCCGCGACGCCCGCCTCGTGATAACGCTCGGCGGTGATCGGCGCGTGTTGCTTGCCGGCCTGGTGGAATACCTCTGGCCGCAGCGCGGCGGGCACTTCGGACAGGGCCTTAGGCAACAATTTGTTCAATGGTTCCGCACCCAGGCTGCCACCCAGTACCAACAGGCGTGCACGGCGCTCGCCCAAGGGCGCGCGTTGCTCCTCCATGAAGAGCTCCGGGCGCACCGGGTTACCGGTGGTGCGACGTTTGTCGCTGGCCTCGAAGGTGTTCGGGAAAGCTTCGCAGACCCGCGCCGAGAGTGGCACCAGCAACCGATTGGCGGTACCGGCCCTGGCGTTCTGCTCATGGATCACCAGTGGCACGCCGCACAGCCGCGCGGCCACGCCGCCGGGGCCGGTCACATAGCCGCCAAAGCCCAGGACACATACGGGCTTGAGCTGGCGAATGATGCGCCGTGCCTGCAGCACGGCCTTGACCAACGTGAACGGTGCCTTGAGCAACGACAGCTTGCCTTTGCCGCGCAAACCGCTGACCTGGATCAGATGCAGTGGCAAACCCGCCTGTGGCACCAGCTCGTTCTCAATGCCACGCGGGGTACCCAGCCAGTGCACGCTGTAACCGCGCTTCTGGAACTCACGGGCGCAGGCCAGCGCCGGGAATACGTGCCCCCCGGTACCGCCGGCCATGATCAGTACATTTTTGCCTTCAGCGGCCATGACTGGTCTCCTCGGCAAAATCGCTTTCGCTAAATTCGTGCTCCTCACTGCCCAGGTGCGTGCGGCTCTCCCACTCGATGCGCAGCAACAGCCCTACGCAGGCGCAACAGATCACCAGCGAACTCCCCCCGTAACTGAGAAACGGCAGGGTCAGGCCCTTGGTCGGCAGCAGGCCGACGTTCACACCGATGTTGATCAGGAACTGGCCAATCCACAGGAAAGCCAGGCCGAACGCCATGTAGGCGGCAAAGAACTGTTTGGCTTTCTCGGCCCACAGGCCGATGTACAGGGCGCGCACGGTAACGAACACGAACAGTGCTACGGTCACCAGCGAGCCGACCACGCCCAGTTCTTCCGCCAGTACCGAGAACACGAAGTCGGTGTGCGCTTCAGGCAGGTAGAACTGCTTCTGCACGCTGTTGCCCAGACCAACACCCAGCCACTCGCCACGGCCGAAGGCAATCAGTGCCTGGGTCAGCTGGTAGCCCGAACCGAACTGGTCGGCCCAGGGGTCGGTGAACGTAATAAGGCGCGCCATCCGGTACGGCTGCGCCTGTACCAGGACAAATACCGCCAGCACCGCCAGCGCCACCATCAGGCTGAAGCGGAACAGCCCCACCCCACCCAGAAACAACATGGCCGCCGCCGCGCCCATCATCACCACGGTGGCGCCAAAGTCCGGCTCCATCAGCAGCAAGGCGGCCATGGGCAGCAGCACGATGAACGGCTTGAAGAAGCCCATCCAGGTTTCGCGCACCTCAGTCTGTCGGCGTACCAGGTAGCCGGCCAGGTAGATGACCACGAACACCTTGGCGATTTCTGAAGGCTGCACGTTGAAGAAGCTGAAACCGATCCAGCGCATGGAGCCGTTGACTTCACGGCCGATGCCCGGCACCAGTACCAGTACCAGCAGGCCGAAGGCACCAATCAGCATCATGAAACCCATGCGCTGCCAAGTGGCGATCGGCACCAGCAGGGTCGCACCACAGGCCACCAGGCCAAGGAACACGTACACCAGGTGGCGGAACATGTGATACAGCGGGTTGCCCGACTGTACAGCAGCCACTTCCGAGGATGCCGAAGTGATCATTACCAGGCCCAGGCCCAGCAAGGCCAGGCAACCGGCGAGCATCGGGAAGTCCAGGTCGACGCCACGGCCGCTGATCAGCGGCGACGGATAGGGTTTGAAGATGCCGAAGATCATGCAAGACCTCCCGCTGCCTGGGCGAACAGGCGTCCACGCTCCTCGAAGTTCTTGAACATGTCGAGGCTGGCGCATGCAGGCGACAGCAGCACGGCATCGCCGTCCTGGGCCAGCTCGGCGCATCGCTGCACAGCATCGTCAAGGGTCTTGACCCGAACCAGCGGCACGGCATCGCCCAAGGCCTCGGCCAGGCGCTCGGCATCACGGCCAAGCAACACCACGGCGCGGCAGTAACGCTTGACCGGTTCGCGCAACGCAGTGAACTCGGCACCTTTGCCATCACCACCCGCGATTAGCACCAGCTTGCCTTCGATATCGGCGCCCAAGCCTTCAATGGCGGCCAGGGCAGCACCGACGTTGGTGGCCTTGGAGTCGTCGTACCAGTTGACGCCGTTACGCTCGCGCACCCACTGGCAACGGTGGGCCAGGCCACCAAACTCGCGCAGGGCATTGAGCATCGGCTCGAACGGCAGACCGGCAGCATGGCCCAAGGCCAGTGCCGCAAGGGCGTTGCTCTGGTTGTGGGCGCCACGAACCTTCAGTTCACGCGCCGGCATCAGTGCCTGGAACTCGAACGCCAGGTATTTTTCACCGCCCACTTCGCGCAGGCCGAAGGCCTTGAAGTCCGGCTGGCTGAGGCCAAAGGTCCAGCATGGGCGGCCTTCCACAGGCAATGGTCGGCTGAGGGCATCCTGACGGTTCACCACCACCTGCCTGGCCCCGCGGAAGATGCGGTGCTTGGCCAGGTGGTAGGCCGGAAGGCCGCTATAGCGGTCCATGTGGTCTTCGCTGATGTTCAGTACGGTCGCCACTTCGGCGTTGAGCTGGTCAGTGGTTTCCAGCTGGAAGCTGGAAAGCTCCAGCACGTACAGCTCGATGTCATCGGCCAGCAGGTCGAGCGCCGGAGTACCGAGGTTACCGCCCACGGCCACGCGTTTACCGGCCTTGGCGGCCATTTCACCGACCAGCGTCGTGACGGTGCTCTTGGCGTTGGAACCGCTGATGGCAATGATCGGCGCCTTGGCATGGCGAGCAAACAGCTCGATGTCGCCAGACAGCTTCACGCCTCGCGCGGCCGCCTGCTGCAAGGCCGGCGTGGCCAAGGCCAGACCGGGGCTCACATACAATTCGTTGGCGCGGCACAGGAAGTCCACGTCCAGCTCACCACAGCGCACTTCCACCTGCGGGTAATCACGGCGCAGGGTTTCCAGTTCCGGCGGTTGCTCGCGGGTATCGGCGACCGCAAAGGCAATGCCCCGGCTCGCCAGGAAGCGAACCAGGGACATGCCGCTCTTGCCGAGGCCGACAACGATGCGGAATTGGTCGGAAGCGATCAAAGACACGCTCATCTACCTCAGTTTCAGGGTTGCAAGGCCAATCAATACCAGTATCACGGTGATGATCCAGAATCGGACGATCACCCGAGGCTCTGGCCAGCCCTTGAGTTCAAAGTGGTGGTGAATCGGCGCCATGCGGAACACGCGTTTGCCGGTCAGCTTGAAGGAGGCGACCTGGATCACCACCGACAGGGTTTCCACCACGAAGATGCCGCCCATGATGAACAGCACGATTTCCTGGCGCACGATGACGGCGATGGTGCCCAGCGCGGCGCCCAGCGCCAGCGCGCCGACGTCACCCATGAACACTTGCGCCGGGTAAGTGTTGAACCACAGGAAGCCCAGGCCGGCACCGATCAGCGCGCCGCAGAACACGATCAGCTCGCCCGACCCCGGCACGTAGGGGATCAGCAGGTACTCGGCAAACTTCACGTTACCCGACAGGTAGCAGAAGATGCCCAGTGCGCCGCCGACCATTACCGTCGGCATGATTGCCAGGCCGTCGAGGCCATCGGTGAGGTTGACCGCGTTGCTCGAGCCGACAATGACGAAGTAGGTCAGCACTACGAAGCCAACGCCCAGCGGAATGGTGACATCCTTGATGAACGGCAGGATCAGCGTGGTCTCGACGCTGGTTGGCGCGGTCTTGTACAGGAACACCGCTGCCGCCAGGCCGAACACCGACTGCCAGAAGTACTTCCAGCGGCTCGGAAGGCCACGGGAGTTCTTTTCGATCACCTTGCGGTAGTCGTCGACCCAGCCAATGGCACCGAACGCCAGGGTAACGATCAGCACAACCCACACATAGCGGTTGCTCAGGTCGGCCCACAGCAAGGTGCTGATGGCAATGGCCGACAGAATCAGCGCACCACCCATGGTCGGGGTGCCGGACTTGGACAGGTGCGATTGCGGGCCGTCGTTACGCACGGCCTGGCCGATCTGGCGAATTTGCAGGGTACGGATCATCCAGGGGCCCAGCCACAGCGCCAGGGACAACGCGGTCAGTACACCAAGAATCCCGCGCAGGGACAGGTACTGAAAGACCGCGAAGCCTTTGTGGAACTGTTGCAGATACTCGGCCAACAGCAGCAGCATTAATGTTTCTCCCCGCTGGCACCGCACAATGCCGCCACGACGTTTTCCATCGCAGCGCTGCGCGAGCCCTTGATCAAGATAGTGGTGTCACTGGCATTCTCGGCACTAACCGCATCGATCAGCTCAGCTTGAGTAGCGAAATGGCGGCCATTAGCGCCGAACGCCCTGACCGCATGTGTCATGTTGGAACCTACTGCGTACAGGGCGTCGACCTTGCCACGCGCGTAGTCACCCACCTGACGGTGGCCTTCTTCCGCCCATTGCCCCAATTCGCCGATATCCCCAAGCACCAGAACGGTGCGCCCGGAAAAGCCGGCGAGTATATCAATGGCTGCGCACATAGAGGTGGGATTTGCGTTGTAACTGTCGTCGATTACCCGCACCCCGTTCGGCGCGATCTGCGCCACGGTACGTCCCTTGACCGGTTGCACGGCCGCCAGGCCTGCGGCAATGCCGCTCAGGCTCAGACCAACGGCATGTGCAGCGGCGGCGGCGGCCAGGGCGTTGCTGACGTTGTGTTCACCCAGCACATTGAGTTGCACGGCCACCGTTTCCGTGGCGCCATGCAGGGTGAACGACGGGCAGCCGCGGGCATCGCGACCAATGTCTGAAGCGTGGAAATCGGCCTTCGGGTTGCTGCGTGCGAAACTGACGACTTTGTGCGTACCGGCACGCGCCTTCCAGATGTCAAAAGCTTTGTCGTCCAGGTTGAGGATGGCAATACCGCCCTCGCCCAGGCCTTCGAGAATTTCGCCCTTGGCTTCGACGATCTTGTCCGGGCCGCCGAATTCGCCAACGTGGGCAGTACCGGCGTTATTGATGATGACCACCTGCGGTTGTGTCAGGCCTACGGTGTAGCGGATTTCGCCAATGCGCGAGGCGCCCAGCTCGATCACTGCCGCGCTGTGCTCCGGGGCGATCTCCAGCAGTGTCAGCGGCGCGCCGAGGTCATTGTTCAAGTTGCCGCGGGTGGCGTGAACCAGGCCACGGGTGCGCAGGATACTGGCGAGCATTTCCTTGACCGTGGTCTTGCCGCTGGAACCGGTAATGGCCACTACAGGCTTGTCGAAAGCGGCGCGGTTCAGGGCGCCGAGCTGACCCAGTGCTACCCGGCAATCCTTGACCAGCAACTGCGGCAGGTCGACACCGGCCACTTCACGCTCGACCAGGGCGGCTACTGCGCCTTTGGCTTTCACGTCTGCCAAGTAGTCATGGCCATCGAAACGCGGGCCGGCCAGGGCGACGAACAGTTGCCCGGCGCTGACACTGCGGCTATCGATGCTGACACCGGTAAACGTGGCGTCGGCACCGATGTGTTGACCATTCAGGGCAGTGGTCAGCTGGCTGAGTGACAGCGGCTTAAGCATGTGGAGCCTCCCAGGCTGCAAGTGCCTTTTCGGCTTCGGTCAAATCGGAGAAATCATGGCGCTCGCCATTGATCTCCTGATAATCCTCGTGCCCCTTACCAGCCAGCACGATCACATCGTTGGCAGCGGCAGTGGCGATCAGGTGCGCAATGGCTTCGCCACGGCCGGCGACGAACTCGACGTCGTCAGGCCTGGCGAAACCGGGGCGGATATCATCGAAGATGCGCAACGGGTCTTCAGTACGCGGGTTGTCGTCGGTGACCAGTACGCGGTCAGCCAGGCGCTCGGCCACTTCGGCCATCAGCGGGCGCTTGCCGCGATCACGGTCACCGCCGCAGCCGAACAGGCACAACAGCTTGCCATGAGCGTGCGGGCGCAGGGCCTCGAGTACTTTTTCAAGTGCATCCGGTGTGTGTGCGTAGTCGACCACCACCAGCGGCTTGTCGCCGCCACCCAGGCGCTGCATACGACCGACCGGCCCCTGCAGTTGCGGCGTGACCTTGAGGATCTCGTCCAGCGCATAGTCCAGCGCCAGCAGGGTCGCCACAGCGGCAAGCATGTTGCTCAGGTTGAAGCGGCCCAGCAGTTGACTGCGCAAGATACGCTCACCTTGGGCAGTGACGATTGTGGCGCGCACGCCATCGTCACTGAACACGGCTTCGCGGCAGAACAGCGAGGCCTCAGGGCGTTCCAGGCTGTAGCTCAGCAGTCGGGTTTCGATATGGTCGACACTCGGGCGGCGCGCAAAGTCGGCGGCCAGACGACGACCAAAGGCGTCATCCAGGTTGACCACCTGGCAACGCAGGCTCGGCCAGGCGAACAGCTTGGCCTTGGCGGCCTCATAGGCTTCCATGCTGCCGTGATAGTCGAGGTGGTCGCGGGACAGGTTGGTCATTACCGCGATGTCGAATTCCAGTGCGGCAACCCGGCCTTGCTCCAGGGCATGGGAAGACACTTCCATGGCCACGGCCTTGGCGCCGCCTTTCTTGAGGTCGTTGAGGGTCGATTGCACGGCAATCGGGTCGGGCGTGGTCAGGCGACCGCTCTGCAACTCGCCGAAGAAGCCAGTACCCAGGGTGCCAATCAGGCCGCAGCGCTGGCCAAGCAGGTCGAGCGCTTGGGCTACCAGTTGGGTAACGCTTGTCTTGCCGTTGGTGCCGGTCACGCCGACCAGATTCAACTGGCGGCTCGGTTCACCATAGAAGCGCCCGGCGATATCTGACAGCTGAGCGATCAGCCCTTTGACCGGAATCAGCGGCACATCGGTCAGCGGCAGCACGTTGGCACCCTGCTCTTCATAGGCCACGGCGGCAGCGCCACGGGCCAGGGCGTCGGCAATGTGCTCGCGACCATCGACCTTGGCGCCCGGTACGGCCAGGAACAAGTCACCCGGGCGCACACTGCGGCTGTCCAGGGTCAGCTCACGAATCAACGGATCACGGCTGGCGTGGGCGAAAAGCTTGCTTAATGGCATTGTCATCATCCACGCCCTCCCTTGGCGGCTGCTGCATTGACTTGCGATTGCACCGCGGGTGCAGGTGGCGGCAGGTTGTCTGGCGGCACGTTCATCAGGCGCAGGGTGCCGGACATGACCTTGCTGAATACAGGTGCCGAAACCAGGCCACCGAAGTACCCCCCCTTTCTCGGCTCGTCGATGACCACAACGATGGCGTAGCGCGGGTCACTCATTGGCCCGAAGCCGGCGAACAGCGAGCGGTAGGCGTTTTCGGTGTACCCCTTGGCACCCACGGTGGCCTTACGCGCGGTGCCGGACTTGCCGGCCACGTGATAGAACGGCACCTGGGCACGGAAGACGCCGCGCGGCGCTTCGATCACCTGCTGCAGCATGCCCTGAACGGTTTCGGCGACTTCTTTCGGGATGGCCTGCACCGCTTCTGGTGTCTTGTCGAGCTTGATGATCGACAGCGGCACCATCTTGCCGTCGTTGGCCAGCGCCGCGTAGGCATGCACCAGCTGCAGGGCGGTGACCGATACGCCGTAGCCATAGGACAGGGTTGCGGTCTCGGCCTTGCGCCACTCACGGTGGTTGGGCAGGTTGCCGACACGCTCGCCCGGGAAGCCAAGGCCGGTGTACTGGCCCAGGCCGACCTGGGACATGACCCGGTAGATGGCCTCGCCGCCGATGTCGAAGGCGATCTTGCTCATGCCAACGTTACTGGAGTTGATCAGGATGCCGGTCAAATCAAGAATCGGACCCTCGCTGCGCGACACATCCCTGATGGTGTAACGACCGATCTGAAGGCTGCCAGGGTAAACCTCGACCTTGTCGCTCGGCTTCCAGCGGCCGCTCTGCAGCGCCGCACTCATGGAGATCGGCTTGACCGTGGAGCCCGGCTCGAACACGTCGATGATCGCCCGGTTACGCATGGCTGACGGGAACATGCTACGGCGGTTGTTGGGGTTGTAGGTCGGCTGGTTGACCATGGCCAGGACCTCACCGGTCTTGACGTCCATGATCACCAGGCTGCCGGCCTTGGCGTCCTGCTCGGCAATGGCGTTGCGCAGCTCGCGGGTAGCCAGGTACTGCAGGCGCAGGTCTATGGACAACGCCAAGGTCTTCCCGGCCTTGGCGTTCTTGGTTACCTGAATGTCCTTGATCAACCGGCCGCGCCGGTCCTTGATCACCTGACGCTTGCCGGGCACACCGGCCAGCCACTCGTCATAGGCCAGCTCCACCCCTTCGCGACCGTGGTCATCGAGGTCGGTAAAGCCGACCATATGCGCAGTCACATCACCGGCCGGATAGAAGCGGCGGAATTCTTCCAGGCCATACACACCTGGCACTTTGAGGTCGAGCACGTGCTGGCCCTGCTCGGGGGTCAGACCCCGGACCAGGTAGATGAACTCTTTGTTGGCCTGCTGGGTCAGGCGCTCGGTCAACTGCTGCGGGTTTTGCCCCAGCGCTGCGGCCAATTGCGGCCAGCGCTCCTTGGAGGCCTGCATCTCTTTGGGGTTGGCCCACAAGGTGGTGACCGGGGTGCTCACGGCCAATGGCTCACCGTTGCGGTCGGTAATCAAACCGCGGTGCGCCGGGATGGGGATGTGACGCAGGCTGCGCGCATCGCCCTGGCCCTTGAGGAAGTCACGGTCAACTACCTGCAGGTCGATGATGCGCCAGCAAATGGCACCGACCATGATCGCCAGCAAGCCGATCACAACACGGAAGCGCCACGGGTAGAGTGCGCCTTCGAGCTTCATCATGGCGCCACCATCCGGACTTCGTCAGCTGACGGCACGCGCATGTTCAATTGCTCGGAGGCCAGGCTCTCGATGCGACTGGCAGCGGTCCAGGTACTCTGCTCAAGAATCAACCGGCCCCATTCAGCCTGAGCCTTGTCGCGCTCGTTCAATTCACCGTACAGGGTGTTGAGCAGCTGACGGTTCCAGTGCGCACTGTAGGACACGGCAATGGCCGAAACCAGTACGCTGATGAACAGCAGAAGCATCAGGAAGCTTCCGCCTGGCAAGGGTTTGGCAAATAGCCTGCTCACCGCAGCTTCTCCGCCACGCGCATTACGGCGCTACGCGAGCGTGGGTTGGCCTTGAGCTCGGCCTCGGAGGCGAACTGGGCCTTGCCGATGAGCTTGATTTTCGGCTCGAAGACCTTGTGCTGAACCGGCAGGTTCCGCGGCAGGTTGTCGGCCTCACCCTTCACCAGCTTGCGCATGAACAGCTTGACGATACGATCTTCCAGCGAGTGGAAACTGATGACCGCCAAGCGACCACCGACTTCGAGCGCATCCAGCGCAGCCTCAAGGCCAGCCTCCAGATCACCCAGCTCGTTGTTGACGTGAATACGAAGGCCCTGGAAGGCACGGGTAGCCGGATTCTTGCCCTTTTCCCAAGCCGGATTGGCCACTTTGAGCACCTCCGCCAGGTCGGCGGTACGGGTGAAGGGCTGTTTTTCGCGGCGCTCGACCACTGCACGCGCCATGCGCCCGGCAAAGCGTTCCTCACCGTACTCCTTGAAGACACGGGCGATTTCTTCCACGGGCGCAGTGGCGATGAACTCGGCGGCACTGATGCCTTGGTCCGGGTTCATGCGCATGTCCAGCGGGCCATCATTGAGGAAGCTGAAGCCACGCTCTGGGTCATCCAGCTGCGGCGAGGACACGCCCAGGTCCAGCAATACACCACTGACCTTGCCGTGCAGGCCGCGCGCTGCCACCTCCGTGCCCAGTTCGGCAAAACTGCGCTGCACAATGACAAAGCGGCCGTCTTCGGCCGCCAGCGCTTGCCCCGTGGCAATCGCCTGTGGATCTTTGTCGAAGCCCAAGAGCCGCCCTTGCGGCCCGAGCTTGCTGAGGATCAGACGACTGTGTCCGCCACGGCCGAAAGTGCCGTCCAGATAGCAACCGTCGGGGCGCAGGGCCAATGCCTCGACAGCTTCGTCGAGCAGGACGGTAATGTGGTTGAAGCCGCTATCTATGGTCACAGGATCAGGTCACGCAATTCGTCGGGCATGGCGCCCGGTTGTTGAATAGCTGCAAGGTCGGCTGCCGAAACCACGTTCCAGGCATCTTCATCCCACAGCTGGAATTTGTTCAGTTGCCCCACCAGCATCGCCTTCTTGTCGAGCTTGGCGTACTCACGCAGGCGGGGCGGCACCAGGAAACGCCCACTGCCATCGAGCTCCAGGTCAACCGCATTACCGATCAGCAAACGCTGCAGGCGGCGGTTTTCCTCACGCAACGATGGCAAGGCACGTAACTTGGCTTCTATCTGTTCCCACTCATCGAGGGGATAAACACACAAGCAGGGGTCTACGGCGTCAATGGTCACGATCAGTTGGCCATTGCAACGTGAGTCGAGCTCGTCACGGTACCGGCTCGGCATGGCGAGACGGCCCTTGGCATCGAGGCTGACGGCGTTGGCTCCGCGGAACACGGCTGTGATTCCCCACAATGTTAGCTTTTTTGTGCCAGAAAACCCACTTCATCCCACTTTCTGCCACTTGCGCACACTATAGGAATCCGCCCGCAGCACCGTCAAGGCACGTTCATAAGGAAAAGCCTTACAGGACCGAGATTTAGCGCAACAACGGAATGTGGAAGGACTGCCAGAGAGAAAAAAACACGAGAAAAATCAAACCCACGCAAGCGAATGGAGTTCGAAGTTAAAGTAATTTATTAAGAGTAAGATTTTTTCGGTATTACCAGAGGGGATCTGCTATCGATTCAAGCAGGGGAAGAAAGGTGGAGAGTCGATCTGTAAGCCGGGTTTTGTCGAGGACAGTCATTCCTCTACGACGGCCATCACTGGACGCCTCTAGCAACCTACCCGGTTCCGACGCGGGCCACGCCTGATGGAACCCTATTTGGTCTTGCTCCGAGTGGGGTTTACCTAGCCACGAACTGTTGCCAGCCGTGCGGTGCGCTCTTACCGCACCTTTTCACCCTTACCGGCACCGAAGTGCTTAGGCGGTTATTTTCTGTGGCACTTTCCGTAGGCTCACGCCTCCCAGGCGTTACCTGGCACTCTGCCCTATGGAGCCCGGACTTTCCTCCCCCTGCTGCTCACACAACAAAAAGTTGCGGAACAAAAACAGGCAGCGACTGTCCGATCGACTCTCCGCCGCCAAGGTTACCGGCACGCGCGCGCAAGAACAAGCGATACCGACATCTATATCAAACTGCCACTACTCAGCTTTCTGCTTTTCCAGGGCAAGTTGATACAACAGGTTCTTGCGCACCCCGGTAATTTCCGCTGCAAGCGCCGCTGCCCGCTTCAGTGGCAACTCCGCCAATAGCAGGTCGAGCACTCGCTGAGCTTCGGCACTGATGGCCTGCTCGCCCTCCGGCGCGCTCCAACCGCCGACCAGCACCACGCATTCACCGCGCTGCTGGTTGCTGTCGCCAGCGACGAAAGCCCGCAACTCAGCCAGCGGCAAGCCCTTGAGGGTCTCGAAGGTCTTGGTCAGTTCGCGCGCCAGTAACGCCGGGCGATCGCCACCAAATACCGCCTCCATGTCTTCAAGACATTCCAGGATTCGATGCGGGGCTTCATAGAAGATCAACGTGCGCGGCTCTTCCCTCACTTGCTCCAGGCGCGCCCGGCGCCCTGCCTGCTTGGCCGGCAGGAAGCCTTCGAAGATGAAGCGGTCCGACGGTAGGCCTGCCGCCGATAGCGCGGCGATCAAGGCACAGGCACCCGGCACGGGCACCACGCTCACCCCTGCGGCACGCGCCTGTCGCACCAGGTGGTAGCCTGGGTCGGAAATCAGAGGTGTGCCGGCATCGGAGACCAATGCCACATTTTCACCCGCCAGCAGTTTGGAGAGAAAACGCCCGCCTTCGTCGCGCTCGTTGTGCTCATGACAAGCGGCCAACGGCGTGTCGATGCCAAAGTGTTGCAGCAGGCGGATCGAATGACGGGTGTCTTCGGCGGCGATCAGGGCCACGTCCGCCAGCACTTTCAGCGCCCGGGCGCTCATGTCGTCGAGGTTGCCGATGGGGGTTGCCACCACATACAGCGTCCCCACCGTGGATTTCGAAGCCCCTGCCACATCAGTCACTGCGCACACCTGTCATTCGGATCAAAGGCGCCATTGTAGCCCGAGCGCCTGCAACAGGGCGTAAAGAACTTCGCCGGCGATCAGGAACAAGCCACCTATAGTGAAGGATCGACACAGCAACATCGCGCCCCGGCCAGTGCTTGGGTACAATTGTCGGCCAACTTGATCGAGTAACAGGACCTTTACATGATCGCTTGCCTGCGGCTGCTCACAGCCCTCTGCCTCGCCGCCCTGCTGGCAGCCTGCGCCAGCTCGCCCTCATCCAGCCTGGGCGAACTGCCACGCACCCCGGACGCCAGCATCGAGCAACTGCTTGAAAAGGCCGCCTCCAGCAAGTCTGCAGAAGACGCCGCCCTGCTGCGCCTGAGCGCGGCCGACCTGGCCTTCAAGCAGAAGGACTTCCCACGCGCCGCACGCATTCTCGAGCAGGTCCCGCTGGACACGCTCAAGCCGGCCCAGCAAGTGTTCGCCAGCACCCTAGCGGCTGAACTGGCCATGAGCCGCAACCAGCCCAAAGCAGCGCTGACCGCCCTGGCCCACCCCAGCCTGCAGCGCCTTGCCGAGCTGCCGCCAGAGCTGCAAGCGCGTACCTACACCGTGCACGCCGCCGCGCTCGAAGCCGATGGCCAGGCCCTGGCTGCCGCACAGCAGCGCATTCTGCTGGCGCCACTGCTCAGCGGCCAGGCCGCCAGCGCCAACAATAACGCCATCTGGGCCCTGATCGCCTCGCTGCCTGCAGAGCAACTGCAGCAACCAACCAACGATCAGGCCCTGGCAGGCTGGACCAGCCTGGCGTTCGCCGTGAAAAGCGCCGGCACCCTGGAGCAGCAGCAAGCGGCCATCGAGACCTGGGTCAAACAGCATCCGGACCACCCTGCCGCTCAGCAACTGCCGCTGGCCCTGATCAAGCTCAAGGAACTTGCCAGCCAGCCGCTGACCAAGATCGCCCTGCTGCTGCCTCAGGAAGGCCCACTGGCCGGCGTTGCCCGCGCCCTGCGCGATGGCTTCATGGCCGCCCACTTCCAAGCCCAGCAGACCGGCCAGCCGGCACCTGCCGTGCAGGTATTCGACAGCTCGCGCATCGGCTCGCTGGACGATTTCTATCGCCAAGCGCAGGCCGCCGGCGTGCAACTGGTCATTGGCCCGCTGGAAAAACCGCTGGTCAAGCAGCTGGCCGCCAAACCGCAATTGCCGATCACCACACTGGCCCTGAACTACGCCGACGCCGGCCAGAAAGCCCCGCCGCAACTGTTCCAGTTCGGCCTGGCTGCCGAAGACGAAGCCCGTGAAGTCTCCCGCCGCGCCCGCGCCGACGGCATGGTCCGCGCCGTAGCCCTGGTACCGAGCGGCGAATGGGGTGACCGTGTCCTGGCCGCCTTCCGTCAGGACTGGGAAGGCAATGGCGGAACCCTGCTCGCCGCCGAGCGTATCGCTCAGCCGGTCGCCCTGGCCCAACAGATTGCCGACCTATTCCAGTTGCGCCAAAGCGAAGGCCGCGCCAAAAGCCTGCAAAGCACGGTGGGCGGCAGCATCGCGGCACAACCGTCGCGCCGCCAGGACATCGACTTCATCTTCCTCGCCTCGACCCCGCAACAGGCGCAGCAGATCAAGCCGACCCTGAACTTCCAGTACGCCGGTGACGTGCCGGTCTATGCCACCTCGAACCTGTACAGCGCCAGCGGTGACGTCAACCAGTACAATGACATGAACGGCATCCGCTTCTGCGAAACACCGTGGCTGCTCGACACCAGCAACAGTCTGCGTCAACAGGTTGTACAGCAGTGGCCGCAAGCCGCTGGCAGCCTCGGCCGCCTGTACGCCATGGGCGTCGATGCCTACAGCCTGGCGCCGCGCCTGGGCCAACTGAAAGCGCTTCCGGACAACCGCATCCTGGGGCTTTCGGGCAGCCTGAGCATCAATGCCAACCAGCGCGTCGAGCGCCAGTTGCCATGGGCCGAGTTTACTGGCGGCCAAGTCAAGCGCCTGCCTGACACCGTGCGTTGATGGCCGCAGCATCGCCTACCCGTGCCGGGCAAGCGGCAGAAACCCAAGCCCTTGAGTACCTTCAGGGGCAAGGGCTGCAGTTGCTGGTGCGTAACTGGCGATGCAAAGGCGGCGAGCTTGATCTGGTCATGCTCGACGCCGATACAGTAGTATTCGTCGAAGTCCGCTACCGGTTGCACGCGGGCTTCGGAGGCGCCCTCGACAGCATCGACTGGCGCAAGCAGAAACGGTTGGTGCTCGCCGCCAGCCTGTTCCTGCAGAAGGAGCCCCACTGGGGCAACCACCCCTGCCGCTTCGACGTAGTCGCCCTGCAGGGCAGCCACCATGCAGGCAGACCGCTTCAATGGCTGAAAAACGCCTTCGAATGCTGAACCCACTTCGTTTTTTTTGCTCTATGTATCGCGGGCTGGTCGTAGTTGCGCGTAGCAAAGGCCACCGCCCCATTTAAGGTCACCAGATGGACATGCAATCCCGAATTCGCCGGCTGTTCGAGGCCAGCATCGAAACCAAGCAACAGGCAATGGACATCCTGGCACCGCACATCGAGCAGGCCAGCCTGGTCATGGTCAATGCGCTGCTCAACGAGGGCAAGATGCTCGCCTGCGGCAACGGCGGCTCGGCCGGCGATGCCCAGCACTTTTCATCGGAGCTGCTCAACCGCTTCGAGCGCGAGCGTCCCAGCCTGCCAGCCATCGCGCTGACCACCGACAGCTCGACCCTGACCTCGATCGCCAACGACTACAGCTACAACGAAGTCTTTTCCAAGCAGATCCGCGCCCTGGGCCAACCCGGTGACGTTCTGCTGGCGATCTCCACCAGCGGCAATTCGGCCAACGTGATCCAGGCGATCCAGGCCGCGCATGACCGTGAAATGATTGTCGTAGCATTGACTGGTCGCGACGGCGGCGGCATGGCTTCGCTGCTGCTGCCCGAGGACGTGGAAATCCGCGTGCCTTCGACAGTTACTGCGCGCATCCAGGAAGTCCACCTGCTGGCGATCCACTGCCTTTGCGATCTGATCGACAGCCAACTGTTCGGGAGTGAAGAATGACCCCTATGCGCCTCGGCCTGATGGCCCTGACCCTGTGCCTGAGCGTCACTGGTTGCAGCTCGGTACTCACCTCTACCCGCAATTCGCCGATCGAGGACGATCGCGGCACGCGCACCATTGGCAGCAAGATCGACGACTCGCTGATCGAAACCAAGGCCGCCGTGAACATTTCCAAGGCCAGCCCAGACCTGGACAAGGGCTCGCACATCGTTGTCAGCAGCTACAACGGCATCGTCCTGCTGGCCGGCCAGACCCCGCGCGCCGACCTCAAGAGCCTCGCTGAGCAAACCGCCAGCCAGGTACAGCGAGTCAAGAGAGTGCACAACGAGCTGCAAGTGATGCAGCCTTCCTCCATTCTGGCGCGCAACAACGACGCCTGGCTGACCACCAAGATCAAGACCCAGATGCTGACTGACAGTGCCGTGCCCAGCTCGCGCATCAAGGTGATTACCGAAAACGGCATCGTCTACCTGCTTGGCCTGGTCACCCGCCAAGAAGCCAACTCGGCCACTGCCGTAGTGCAGGGCGTGTCGGGGGTGCAGAAGATCGTCAAGCTGTTTGAGTACATCGACTGATTGGTCTGCATTGAGATTTATAGCGCCTGTGAGAGCGGGCGCCGCCCGCGCGGCGCATCGCGAGCTGGCGCTCGCTCCTACGTTTGTTTCGGGCCAATTAACCCTGTGGGATCTGCACGCGAACGCCTTGGCGCATGACTCGATATTGCGTCCTGCTGCGCGCGATGCGCCACGCGGGCGACGCCCGGGCTCACAGGCGCCAGAAAACTCACTGCCAGCAAAAAGGCGATCCTTCTGGATCGCCTTTTTTGTTACTTGACCACTTTCAGGCTTGGCCGACCACTCGGACGCGGCGGCTGCCCTCCATCGTCTGGCGGGCCATCGTCATCCGGCTGCACATCATCGCCTTCCAGCTCGTCGCCATCCATCGAAGACGGCTCCAGCTCGAAGACCATACCCTGGCCGTTTTCGCGGGCGTAGATACCCAGGATGGCACCAACCGGCACGAACAGCGAGTGAGCCACGCCACTGAAGCGCCCCTCAAAGCTGACCGCGTCATTGTCCATGTGCAGGCTGCGCACGGCACTTGGCGAGATATTCAAGACGATCTGGCCATCACTGGCGAAACCATCCGGCACCTGAACTTTCGGGAATTCGGCATTGACCAGCATATGGGGCGTGCAATCGTTGTCGACGATCCACTCGTACAGTGCTCGAACCAGATAGGGGCGACTGGAGTTCATCAACGGCTCCTTAAAGCTTGCGCATTTCACGTTCTACGGAGGACAGGCTCGCCTGGAAAGGCTCGCGGGCGAACTGGCGCTCCATGTAATCCAGCAGCGGCTTGGCTTGCCGCGGCAACTCGATACCCAACACCGGCAAACGCCAGAGTATGGGCAATAGACAGCAATCGACCAGGCTTTGCTCATCACTCATGAAGCAGGCGAACTCGCTGAACAACGGCGAGACCCCGGTCAGGCTTTCGCGCAAGGCCTTGCGCGCCTCGGTTCGGGCAGCTTCACTGCTACGCGGGTCAAGCACGGTATCAGCCAAGGCACACCAGTCGCGCTGGATGCGGTGCATCAGCAGACGGCTGTTGCCACGCGCAACCGGGTATACCGGCATCAGCGGCGGGTGCGGGTAACGTTCCTCAAGGTATTCCATTACCACGGTCGATTCATACAACGCCAGGTCACGGTCGACCAAGGTCGGCACGCTGCCGTAAGGATTGACCTCGGCCAGCTTCGGCGGCAGGCGGGCGGGATCGACATCGATAAACTGCACGCTGACGCCCTTCTCGGCCAGAACCAGGCGCACCCGATGAGAATAGTGATCAGCGGGATCGGAATAGCAGGCTAACCTGTTGGTTGCGCCCATGTAGCGGCTCCTCGCACGGATGCTTGTGCAACTTTAAATGAAAACGCGCCCGGGGTGGCCTGGCAATACTGCTAGGCCACCCCGGGCGCGTTCAACAACCAGAAACTACTGCGTGATCAGTGCACGTCCTTCCAGTATTCACGCTTGAGCAAGTAGGCGAATACGAAGAAGAAAGCCAGGTACAGCAGCACATAGGTACCGATGCGCTGGCTTTCCAGCTTGACTGGGTTGGCCGAATAGGCCAGGAAGGTCACAAGGTTCTTGACCTTCTCGTCGAACTGCTCGGTCGTCAGGGTACCGGAATTCGGCGTAATGGTCAGCTGATCGCAAGCTTCATGGGTCAACGGGCTGCCGGTCAACGGGTCGAATTGCTTCTTGCCATCGACCACAGTCTGCACCTGCTTGCAACCTACCACCTGGTTGCCTTGCAGACCAACCAGCACGTTAGGCATGCCGACGTTCGGGAACACCTTGTTGTTCACCCCGTAAGGGCGCGATGGATCCTCATAGAAGCTGCGCAGGTAGGTGTAAAGCCAGTCGGTACCGCGTACGCGGGCCACCAGGGTCAGGTCGGGCGGCGCGGCACCGAACCAGGTCTTGGCATCGCTGGGCTTCATGCCGATCTGCATGTGGTCACCAATCTTGGCACCCGTGAACACCAGCTTCTCGAGCATCAGTTCATGCGGGATGCCCAGGTCATCAGCCACCCGCTCGTAACGCTGGAACTTGGCACTGTGGCAACCCATGCAATAGTTGGCGAAGGTGCGCGCACCGTCCTGCATGGCGGCTTTGTCAGTCAGGTCGATATCGACCTTGTCCAGCTCCATGCCCTCTTCGGCAGCGAAGGAAAAGGCAGGCATCACTGCCAGCAACAATACTGCAATCAACTTTTTCATCAGCCAGTCACCCTTTCCGGAACCGGTTTGGTCTTCTCGAGCCTTGTATAGAACGGCATCAGCAGGAAGTAGGCGAAGTACAGCACCGTGCACACCTGCGACAACAAGGTACGCCCAGGTGTCGGTGCCAGTACGCCCAGCACACCGAGGATGACGAAGGCCACGCAGAACACCAGCAGGAAGGCCTTGCTGATCCAACCCTTGTAACGCATGGAGCGTACCGGGCTGCGGTCGAGCCAGGGCAGCACGAACAGCACGGCGATGGCCGCACCCATGGCAATGACGCCCATCAACTTGTCAGGCACCGCGCGCAGGATTGCGTAGAACGGTGTGAAGTACCACACCGGCGCGATGTGCGCTGGCGTCTTGAAAGCGTTGGCCTGCTCGAAGTTCGGTTTCTCCAGGAAGTAACCGCCCATTTCAGGGAAGAAGAACACCACGGCGCAGAACACGAAGAGGAAAACCACCACGCCGACAATGTCCTTGACGGTGTAGTACGGGTGGAACGGAATGCCATCCAGCGGAATACCGTTTTCGTCCTTTTTCTTCTTGATGTCGACACCATCAGGGTTGTTCGAACCCACTTCGTGCAGGGCGAGGATGTGCAGCACCACCAGGCCAAGAATCACGATTGGCAGGGCAACCACGTGCAGGGCGAAGAAGCGGTTCAGGGTGATACCCGAGATCAGGTAGTCACCGCGGATCCACTGAGTAAGGTCGCCACCGATCACCGGGATGGCACCGAACAGCGAGATGATCACCTGGGCGCCCCAGTACGACATCTGCCCCCATGGCAGCAGGTAGCCCATGAACGCTTCAGCCATCAGCGCCAGATAGATCAGCATGCCGAACAGCCAGACCAGCTCACGAGGCTTCTGATAAGAGCCGTAGAGCAGGCCGCGGAACATGTGCAGGTAGACCACGATGAAGAACGCTGACGCACCCGTGGAGTGCAGGTAGCGCAGGATCCAGCCGTATTCCACGTCACGCATGATGTACTCGACCGAGGCAAACGCCTCTTCCGCCGAGGGCGTGAAGCTCATGGTCAGCCACACGCCGGTCACGATCTGGTTGACCAGCACCAGCAATGCCAGCGAGCCAAAGAAGTACAGGAAGTTGAAGTTCTTGGGTGCGTAATACTTGCTCAGGTGGTCTTCCCACATCTTGGTGGCGGGGAAGCGAGCATCAATCCAGTCCATGAACTTGCTCATCATGCTTTCTCCTGGTCGACGCCAATGACGATGATCTCGTCCGACTCATAAGAGTGCGGTGGCACGGGCAGGTTAAGAGGCGCCGGCTGGGACTTGTAGACACGACCAGCCAGGTCATAGCGGGAGCCGTGGCACGGGCAGAAATAACCACCTACCCATTTCGGCCCGAGGTCAGCGGGTGCCACTTCCGGCCGAAAGAGGGGCGAACAGCCCAGGTGCGTGCACAGGCCGACGAGAATGAGAATTTCCGGCTTGATCGAGCGAACCTCAGGGTCGACGTACGCCGGCTGTACCGAGGCCTTGGACTCGGGATCGGACAGGTCAGCCGTGATTTTTTTCAGATTGCCAAGGATTTCCTCAGTTCGCCGCACGATGAATACGGGCTGGCCACGCCACTCGGCCACCATCTGCTGCCCTGCCTCGACCTTGGCGACGTTGACCTTCACCGGTGCACCTGCGGCTTTCGCCTTGGCACTGGGAAACCATGACCCCACGAACGGTACCGCAGCCCCCACTGCCCCCGCTGCCCCGACCACGGATGTCGCGGCTACGAGGAAGCGGCGCCGGCCTGCGTTGACGCCGTCATTGCTCATTCAGTCCTCTCCCATCAGCTTGCTTGGCCAGTTGGACCTGGCCTGTACTTAGGTTGTGTCAATGGCACTAAAAATTGGCCGCCATGGTAAGAAACAAATCCACACACTGACAAGGTGATTACCCCGGCAAGGGCGACAACCCGCGCTTTGCTTGATCTGCGTCTATGCGACAAGCGGCCACTGACTGCTGACAGGTTAGTTCAAGCCTAAAAAAAAAGCCCGGTTCCAAGGAACCGGGCTTTTTTCGACTGCCGAAGCGGTATTAACGCTTGGAGTACTGAGGACGCTTACGCGCTTTACGCAGACCCACTTTCTTACGCTCAACTTCACGAGCGTCGCGGGTGACGTAGCCAGCACGACGCAGAGCGCCACGCAGGGTTTCGTCGTATTCCATCAGAGCGCGGGTGATACCGTGACGGATCGCACCGGCTTGACCGCTGACACCACCACCGGAAACGGTGACATAGATGTCGAATTTCTCAACGGATTCAGTCAGCTCGAGCGGCTGGCGAACAACCATGCGAGCGGTTTCGCGACCGAAGAACACGTCCAGAGAACGGTTGTTGATGGAAATGTTACCAGTACCCGGACGCAGGAATACGCGAGCGGTTGCGGTCTTGCGACGGCCAGTGCCGTAATTTTGAGTCGCCGACATAATGAACTATCCCGTTAGATCTTCAGTTCTTGAGGCTGCTGAGCAGTGTGTGGGTGAGCAGCACCCGCGTACACTTTCAGCTTGCGGTACATGTCGCGACCCAGCGGGTTCTTAGGCAGCATGCCCTTGACCGCAGTTTCGATAACACGCTCAGGGGCCTTGGCGATCAACTTCTCGAAGTTGATTTCCTTGATACCGCCTGGGAAACCGGAGTGGGAGTAGTACATTTTGTCGGAAGACTTGGCACCAGTCACACGAACCTGCTCGGCGTTGATAACGACGATGTAGTCGCCGGTGTCAACGTGAGGGGTGTATTCTGGTTTGTGTTTGCCACGCAGACGGGTAGCGATTTCGGTAGCCAGACGACCCAGGGTCTGGCCAGCGGCGTCGACTACGAACCACTCGCGCTTTACTGTTTCCGGTTTAGCAGTAAAAGTTTTCATTCTCTAAAGCCTCAGAGGCCGCCCAGCGAAAAATAGACGGCGAATCTTACTGGATAGTGCACAGCTTGCCAAGGGCAAGCGCGCAGCCGAACACAGACGCTTTTGGGGGCTCGGGTCGGGCACGCCAATGTTCGACGGGGTTCTTCCTGCGTGATGGTGCATCACTTCCGCCACGCGGAGAGGGGCTGAATTATCCAGATTGCGCGAAAAATTTCAACCTGCTTTGATTGGCTTCTATCGCCAAGGAGTGAATAACCGATGGAATACCGCCAGCTCGGCCGTACCGACCTCAACGTCAGCGCCCTGTGCCTGGGCACCATGACCTGGGGCGAGCAGAACATCCAGGCCGAGGCCTTCGCACAAATTGCCCGGGCCAAGGCCGCCGGGGTCAACTTCATCGACACCGCCGAGATGTACCCGGTCCCTCCACGCCCGGAAACCTACGCAGCCACCGAGCGCATCATCGGCAACTGGTTCCGTGAACATGGCGACCGCGACGCGTGGATCCTGGCCAGCAAGGTTGCAGGCCCGGGCAACGGCATCAGCCATATCCGCGACGGGCAGCTCAAGCACAACCGTCAGCACATCGTCGCGGCGCTGGACGAAAGCCTGAAGCGCCTGCAGACCGACCGGATCGACCTGTACCAGTTGCACTGGCCAGAGCGCAGCACCAACTTCTTCGGCAAGCTGGGCTACCAGCACCTGCCGCAGGATCACTTCACCCCACTGGAAGAAACCCTCCAGGTGCTCGACGAGCAGGTACGTGCGGGCAAGATCCGTCATATCGGCCTGTCCAACGAAACGCCGTGGGGCACCATGAAATTCCTGCAACTGGCCGAGAGCCATGGCTGGCCGCGGGCGGTATCGATCCAGAACCCGTACAACCTGCTCAACCGCAGCTTCGAGGTGGGCCTGGCAGAAGTGGCCATACGCGAGCAATGTGGCCTGCTGGCCTATTCGCCGCTGGCATTCGGCATGCTTTCTGGCAAGTACGAGAACGGCGCACGGCCGGACAATGCACGCCTGACCCTGTTCAGCCGCTTTGCCCGTTACTCCAACCCACAGACCGTGGCGGCCTGCAGCCGCTACGTGCAGCTGGCCCGCGAGCACGGCCTGGACCCGGCGCAAATGGCCCTGGCGTTCGTCACCCGACAGCCGTTCGTGACCAGCAACATCATTGGCGCCACCAGCCTGCAGCAGTTGGACAGCAACCTGGCCAGCCTTGAACTGAACCTGAGCGCCGATCTGCTGACAGCGATCGAAGCCATTCATCAGGAACAACCCAACCCGGCGCCTTGAGCCAAACACTGCGCGCCGCTGTTCCATGGGGTAGACACAATCGCCAAAAAATAAGACGATCCAGCCGGTGATTGACCACTCTACCCTATAAGAACAATGACAATGATGTTTACCCAACCCTCAGCGTCGCTGCGGCGCGTCAGCATCCTGGCCATTGACAAGGTGTTCGCTTCGACCTTGATGCAGGCCAAGGACTTCTTCCACCTCGCCAGTCTGCGCTACAGCAAGCAGCTGGGCCTGGGCTTGCAGCCCATGTTCGAAATCCGCCTGGTGAGCCCCGACAGCCAGCCCGTGGACAGCTTCAGCAATGTGCAGTTACCGGTTGACGGCGGCCTGGACGACGCCGATGTGATCATCCTCCCGGCCTACTGGGATGATTTCGACAACCTGCTGCAACGTTATCCTCAGGTGCTGCCGTGGCTGCGTGAACAGCACGCGCGTGGCGCGGTGCTGTGCGCCGAGGCCAGTGGCGTGTTCTGGCTGGCCGAATCCGGCCTGCTCGATGGCAAGGAGGCGACCACCTACTGGCGCTTCTTCAACAGCTTTGCCGAACGCTTCCCGCAGATCCGCCTGAACCAGGACAAGCACCTGACCGATGCCGACAATATCTATTGCGCCGGCGGTGCAACTTCAGCTTGCGACCTGTACATCTACCTGATCGAACGCTTCTGCGGCGCCAACGTGGCCCGTGCGGTGTCCCGCGATATCCTCTACGAAGTACAACGCAACTACACCCCGGGGCGCATGGGCTTTGGCGGGCAGAAGCTGCACCAGGACCTGATCATCCTGCAGATCCAGCACTGGCTGGAGGAGCACTTCGCCGACAAGTTCCGCTTTGAGGATGTGGCCCGCAACCACGGCATGAGCATCCGCAACTTCATGCGCCGCTTCCAGGGCGCAACAGGTGACAAGCCCCTGCACTACCTGCAACGGCTACGCATCGAAACAGCCAAGGGGTTGTTGTCGAGTACGCGCAAAAGCATCAAGACCATCAGTTACGAGGTGGGGTATGACGATGCCAGTTTCTTTGCGCGGCTGTTCCGCCAGCACACCGAGTTGTCGCCGAACCAGTATCGGCAGCAGTTCATGCAGGAAGCCTGAGAGGCCTCCAGAGCGGCAGGTTTCGCGCTTGAAGCGACAAGGAAAACCAGGGCGGATGGCGCGTTGCCCTGAATGTTCCTTGCCGCCTGAAGCTTGCCGCTGCCGTTAAGGCTTGTGCGCGCGCGCCAGGAATTCGTGCGACTGCATCTCCAGCAACCGGCTCAGGGTACGCTGGAACTCGAAGCTCAGACGCCCACCGGTATACAGGTCCTTCAACTCCACCTCGGCCGAGATGATCAGCTTGACGTTGCGATCGTAAAACTCGTCCACCATGTTGATGAAACGACGGGCGATGTCGTCGGTGGTGACACCCATCTGCTCTACGTTGCTGAGCAATACGGCGTGGAAGATCTTGCCCAGTTCAATGTAGTCGTTCTGGCTACGCGGCCCGTCGCACAGGGCGCGGAAGTCAAACCAGGCGACGTCGTCGCAAGTACGCAGGGCATTGATCGGGCGGTTCTCGATCATCAGCACGTCGTTTTCGATCGCCTGGGTGCACTCAGGGGTGAGCGCCTTGAAGCTGGCGCGCATGCTCTGGTGCGCCGCGTCATCGAGTGGGAAGTGGAACAGTTCAGCCTGCTCCAGGTGACGCAGACGGTAGTCGACCCCGCTATCGACGTTCACCACGTCGGTGTACTGCTTGATCATGGCGATGGCCGGCAGGAAGCGCGCACGCTGCAGGCCATCCTTGTACAGGCCGTCCGGCACGATGTTGGAGGTGGCCACCAGCGACACGCCATTCTTGAACAGCTCTTCCATCAAGGTGCCGAGGATCATGGCGTCGGTAATGTCCGACACGAAGAATTCGTCGAAGCAGATCACCTTGGCTTCTTCGCTGAAGCGCTTGGCGATGATGGTCAGCGGGTTCTTCTCGCCCTTGAGGGTTTTCATTTCCTCGTGCACACGCTTCATGAAGCGGTGGAAGTGCGTACGCATCTTCTGCTTGAACGGCAGCGCTTCGTAGAAGGTATCAACCAGGTAGGTCTTGCCTCGCCCCACCCCACCCCAGAAGTACAGGCCCTTGACCGGGGTCTGCTCCTTCTTGCCGAACAGCTTGCCGAACACGCCCGGCTTGTTGTTCTGCGCGTGCACCAGGTCATCGTACAGGCGCTGGAGGTGACGCACCGCAGTTTCCTGCGCCGCGTCATGGAAGAAGTCGGGACGTTTCAGATCTGCTTGATAGCGTTCTAAGGGAGTCATGATTCGTTAGCGAGGCAACAAAAAACGGGCCGTCACTGTAGCGACAGGCCCGCTTAATGGCAATCAGACTTGCGTCAATATGCCTCATCCAGCATAGCTTATGCGCTGGATGGCACCGGCCTTGCCGGTGTTCGCGAGTAAACTCGCTCCTACAATGGTTGAAGCGCTACACGCAGACCTTCGATGGCAGCATCACGGGCTTCGGCGCTTTCGAACTGCGGCCCTTCGGCGACCTGCTCGCCATCGAGCCACAGGCCGAAGCTCAGGCCTTCGACGCGGACATCCGCCTCGCCACCTTGCTGCAACTGCTTGCTCACGGCGCCAGCACTTTTGCCGTCGGCGAAGCTGCGCGACAGCAGCAGTTGCTCACCGTCGGCGGCCAGCAGGCGGAAACGGAAGCTGCCGTCTTCGTCACGGAAGCTGACGAAGCGTGCGCTCTTGGCAGCCTTCTTCTTCACCTCGGTGCTGGCCTGCACGCTGCTGCGGAACGAACGCAAGCCAACGGCCTCGCGCAGCTGCTCGAGGAACGGCGTGGCGATCTTGCGGGCCTTGGCGGCGCCGGCCAGCAGGATGTCTTCCAGGTCCGCCGGCCGGGCGATCAGTTGGTGATAGTACTCGCGCTTCTCGGCCAGCTGGCCGTCCAGCAGCTGGAACAGGCGCTGCTTGGCATCGCCCCAGCCCAGGCCCTGCAGCAGCTCTTCGCGGAACCCGGCGCATTGCTCAGGCGTCGAGAAGGCCTGGTACAGGGTGAACAGGTGCGCGTTGTCCGGGTCTTTCGCCTCACCTGGCGCACGCGAGTCGGTGACGATGCGCGAGATGGCGTCTTTCATATCCTTGGCGCTGGTGAACAACGGGATGGTGTTGTCATAGCTTTTGGACATTTTGCGCCCATCCAGGCCCGGCAGGGTCGCCACGCTTTCTTCGATCACAGCCTCCGGCAAGGCGAAGAAGTCCTTGCCTTGACCGAACAGATGATTGAAGCGCTGACCGATATCGCGGGCCATTTCCACGTGCTGGATCTGGTCACGACCGACCGGCACCTTGTTGGCGTTGAACATCAGGATATCGGCGGCCATCAGCACCGGGTAGCTGAACAGGCCCATGGTCACGCCGGCGTCCGGGTCTTCGCCGTTCTCGACGTTCTTGTCCACCGAGGCCTTGTAGGCATGCGCACGGTTCAGCAGGCCTTTGGCAGCAACGCAGGTCAGCAGCCAGGTCAGCTCGGGGATTTCCGGGATGTCGGACTGGCGATAGAAGGTCACCTTGTCCGGGTCCAGGCCACCGGCCAGCCAGGTGGCGGCGATTTCCAGGCGCGAGCGCTGGATGCGCAGCGGGTCGTCGCACTTGATCAGGGCGTGGTAGTCGGCCAGGAAGTAGAACGAGTCGACACCGGGCTGCTGGCTGGCACGGATCGCCGGGCGGATGGCGCCGGCGTAGTTGCCCAGGTGCGGAGTGCCGGTGGTGGTGATACCGGTAAGAATGCGCGTGGTCATGGGTGTTCGCTTATTCAGGCTTGGCTCAGTTCGAAAGGCGCGGCAGCAGCAGATCCTTCAGATCGGTCAGCTTGCCATGGAAGAAGTGTCCGCATTCTGCCACTTTCAGCAGCTCATGGGGACGCGACAGGCTGTCGGACCATTCGTAAACCAGCTGCGGCGCGACGACTTCGTCGGCGTCCGGCTGCACCACGGTGATCGGGCAGCGCTGCGGCAGCGGAAATTCGGCGGTCAGGCGCATGACTGCCGGGGCGATCATGAACAGGTGCTGCAACTCGACACCTGCTGTTTCAAGGCGCCCGGCCAGGCTGGTGGCAACGAAACCACCGAACGAAAAGCCCATCAGCACCAGCGGTAGCCCGGGGTGCCTGGCACGCAGCCATGCTGCAGCGGCCTCTGAATCAGCCACTTCACCAGCGCCCATGTCATGGCTGCCAGCACTCTGGCCGACGCCACGGTAGTTGAAACGCAGGGTCACATAACCGGCATCACGTGCGGTGCGCTGCAGGGTCGAGACAACCTTGTTGAGCATGGTGCCGCCCTGGACCGGGTTAGGATGGCAGATCAGCACCGCGCCACGGGCTTGCGCCACGTCGAGGTACAAAGCTTCAAGCTGGCCGCAAGGGCCATCGATGAACAAGGGGGTTTCGCGGACAAGCAAGGCACTACTCCGTGACCTCGGGAAGGGTCGATTCGTCTAGGTGTGAAATTCTGTTCTGATTTGCGATCGCTCGCGGTATACAGCGCAGGTCTGAGCCGTTAACGTAAAGCAAAGCCGTTTATAGAGGAAGGACTCGTGGAACTCTCGCTCCTTGTTTGGTTGTTGCCAACCCTGGCCTTGGTCATCGGTGTGGCAGTCGGTTTCATTGTTGCCCGCCTGCTGCCCAACGCGGCGCCGAGCAACACCCAGCGTCAACTGGATGACATCCAGAAGCGCTTCGACAGCTACCAGAACGAAGTGGTCACCCACTTCAACAGCACCGCCATGCTGGTCAAGAAACTGACCCAGAGCTACCAGGACGTACAGGATCACCTGGCTGAAGGCGCCAACAGCCTGGCCCTCGATGACGTCACTCGCCAACGCCTGCTGGCTGCACTGCACTCCGATGCGCCGCAAGGCCCACGTGACCGCCTGACCCCGCCTAAAGACACCGCCGAAGTGCCGCGCGACTATGCGCCGAAAGCGCCCAACTCGCCGGGCATGCTGGATGAGAGCTACGGGCTCAAGCGTTGATCTGCTGAACATGCAAAAGGCCTCGCAAGAGGCCTTTTTTGTGGGCTGGATTCACTGGCCCCTTCGCGGGCAACCTAACAGCAGGCCTGCAATGCCTGTTCGACATCTGCCAGCAGGTCCTCCACATCCTCCAGCCCCACCGACAGACGCACCAACCCCTCCGATATCCCATGATGCGCCCGCTCCTGCGGCGTGTAGCTAGAATGCGTCATACTCGCCGGATGCTGCGCCAGCGACTCGGCATCTCCCAGGCTCACCGCCCGGGCAAAGAGCTGCAGCGCATTCATGAAGCGCCGCCCCGCCTCAATGCCACCCTTGAGCTCAAACGCAATCATCCCCCCAGGCAAACGCATCTGTCGCTGGGCCAACGCGTACTGGGCAAAAGACGGTAGCCCCGGGTAATGAATCAATTCCACCTGCGGCTGCCGAGCCAGAAATTCGGCCACCTTCTGAGCATTGGCGCAATGCCGGTCCATTCGCAGGGCCAGGGTCTTGATACCGCGCATCAGCAACGCCGCGTCATGCGGTGACAGCACCGCCCCGGTCATATCCTTCAGCCCTTCCAGGCGAATGCGATCGACCAACGCCTTGCGCCCCACCACCAAACCCGCAGTGATATCACCGTGGCCACTGAGGTACTTGGTTGCCGAGTGCACCACCAGGTCCGCCCCCAGCTCCAGTGGCCGCTGCAGGTACGGCGTACAGTAGGTGTTATCGACCACAACATGCACATCATGCCCCCGCACCGCCTCGACAACCGCCTCAATGTCCACAAGCTGCATATTGGGGTTGGCCGGTGTTTCGAAGTAGATCATCCGTGTTTTGCTGTTGATCGCCGCCTTCAGAGCCTTGGCATCGTTGAGATCGACATGGCGTACTTTGACGCCGAACTCACCAATACCGTGGTGCAGAAAAGCGAAGGTGCAGCCATACAAGGTGCGCCCCACAATCAGCTCATCGCCAGGCCGTAGCAGGGTCCAGATGGTTGAGGTAATCGCACCCATCCCTGATGCCAACGCCAAGCCCGCCTCACCGCCCTCAAGCGAAGCCATGCGCTGCTCCAGCAAGGCCAGCGTGGGGTTGGAGATGCGGCTGTAGAAGTGCCCCGCCTCCTCTCCGGCGAAGCAGGCAGCGCCGTACTCAACAGTGGGGAAGGCATAGGTGGCCGTCTGGTACACCGGCGGCACCAAGGCGCCACCGTGGGACAGCGGGTCGTAGCCATGGTGAATGGCCCGCGTGGAAAAACCGGTGTTGTCGTGGGAGTCGCGCATGGCAACGGCCTCTTGTGGTTTGTTGTAAGCTTATGCCACCGAGCTGCCCAATTTTTTCCAAAATAGCCTACACATAGGCGTGCTTTCTGGAACAAAAACAATAATCACCGGACCAGGAGGGCAAAATATGCCTTCAAGCCTCGACCGCACCGACCGTGCCCTGCTCGCCGCCTTGCAGGACAACGCCCGCCTCACCGTTGCCGAACTCGCCGATCAGGTGGCACTGACCACCTCGCCCTGCTGGCGACGGGTCAAGCTGCTGGAAGAAAACGGCTACATCACCGGCTACCAGGCCATCCTCTCGCCCAAGTCGCTGGGGTTTGGCGTGACCGCGTTCGTCAGCATCATGATGGACTCGCACACCAAGGACATGGCGCTGGCGTTCGAACAGCGGCTGATGGAAATTCCCGAAATCGTCGCCTGCCACAACATCTCCGGGCGCTATGACTTTCTGCTGGAAATCCTGGCACGGGACCTGGAGTCGTTTGGGGAATTTACCCGGGAGGTGCTGCAGCGGTTGCCGGGGGTGAAGGAGATCTATTCGAGTTTTTCGTACA
This sequence comes from Pseudomonas sp. YQ_5, assembly GCF_043103305.1. Lineage (NCBI taxonomy): Bacteria > Pseudomonadati > Pseudomonadota > Gammaproteobacteria > Pseudomonadales > Pseudomonadaceae > Pseudomonas > Pseudomonas sp. YQ_5. Next base: position 36,383 of record NZ_JBICJS010000063.1, read on the forward strand.
AAGCAGTCAAGGAAAGGCGGGTGATACCGGTGTCGGAGAAACATATCTAGGACAGATCCTTCCGAACAGTGGGAAGGATCCTGAACGCGAGACAAAAAACCCCGCCGAAGCGGGGTTCTCCTTGCAGGCTAGCGCTTAGATCGCGCCACGCTGACGCAGCACGTCCAGCACCTGTTTCACGCCTTCGTCCACGCTGGTGGCCTGGGTGTCGATCACAAGATCAGCATCCAGCGGCACATCGAACGGGAAGCTCTCACCCGGGATGTTGTCGCCACCGGCAGCGTACAGGCCTTGCGGGTCACGCTCGCGGCAGACCAGCGGCGAGGCCTGGACGTAAACGGTCACCAGGCGCTCCTTGCCGATCAGCGCCTTGGCCTGTTCGCGGCCTTCGGCATCCGGGGCCACGAACGCAGCCAGGGTCAGCATGCCGGCTTCGTTGAACTGGCGCGCCACGTGGGCGGCGCGGCGCCAGTTCTCGGTGCGGCCGGCGCGGTCCTGTGGCAGGCCCTTGTTCAGGTCGTGACGCAGGTTCTGGCCGTCGAGCACGTACACCGCGCGGCCCATGTCGAACAGCTTGCGCTCCACGGCATAAGCCAAGGTGCTCTTGCCAGCACCCGACAGGCCGCTGAACAGCACGGTGGCTGGCTGCTGGCCGAAGCGCAGGGCGCGCTCTTCGGTGGACACGTGGGCCTGCTTGCCATGATGGCCGGTGCTGCCGTGAGGCAACACGGGCGGGGCGATGATCATGCCGGCGCCAACGGTGCCATTGGTCAGGCGGTCGATGACGATGAACGCACCGGTGGTGCGGTTGCTGTCGTAACCGTCCAGGGCAATCGAGGTGTCCAGGGCAACCTTGACGCGACCGATCTCGTTCAGCTGCAGCGCGCTGGCAGCGCCCTGCTCCAGGGTGTTCACATCGACCTTGTGGGTGATGCTGGCAATCGAGCCTGGTACGTAGCTGGTGGCACGCTTGATGTCGTATTTCTTGCCCGGGAGCATCGGCTCCTCGGCCATCCACACCAGCATGGCGTCGAAGTGGTCAGTTACCGGCGGGACGTTGTCGGCATGTACCAGCAGGTCGCCACGGGAGATGTCGATCTCGTCTTCCATGGTCAGGGTCACGGCCTGGCCTGGGCCGGCGTTTTCCAGTTCACCTTCGTAGGTGACGATGGACTTGACCCGGCTGCTCTTGCCCGACGGCAGCACGACAATCTCGTCACCTTTGTGCACCACGCCGCTGGCAATGGTGCCAGCGAAGCCGCGGAAGTTCAGGTTGGGACGGTTGACGTACTGCACCGGGAAACGCAGGTCGGTGAAGTTGCGGTCGGCCGAAACCTCGACGGTTTCGAGGATTTCCATCAGCGTCGGGCCGGCGTACCACGGCGATTGCTCGCTGTGGTTGACCACGTTGTCACCCTTGAGCGCCGACATCGGCACGAAGTGCAGGCTGCTCGGGGTCAGGTTGATGGCTTCGGCAAACTTCAGGTAGTCGGCCTTGATCGACTCGAAGACGCCTTCATCGAAGCCCTTCAGGTCCATCTTGTTGACCGCGACCACGATGTGCTTGATGCCCAGCAACGACGCGATGTAGCTGTGGCGACGGGTCTGGGTCTGCACACCGTAGCGGGCATCGACCAGGATGATCGCCAGGTCGCAGGTGGACGCACCGGTGGCCATGTTGCGGGTGTACTGCTCGTGGCCCGGGGTGTCGGCGATGATGAACTTGCGCTTGGCGGTGGAGAAATAGCGGTAGGCGACATCGATGGTGATGCCCTGCTCGCGCTCGGCCTGCAGGCCATCTACCAGCAGCGCCAGGTCGACTTCTTCGCCGGTGGTGCCGACTTTTTTCGAATCACGGGTGATGGCCTCGAGGTGGTCCTCGTAGATCATCTTCGAATCGTGCAGCAGGCGCCCGATCAGGGTGCTCTTGCCGTCGTCAACGTTGCCGCAAGTCAGGAAGCGCAGCAGTTCCTTGCGCTCATGCTGGGCCAGGTAGGCGAGGATGTCCTCGCTGATCAGATCAGATTGGTGCGACATGGAGTAACCCTGAAATTAGAAGTAGCCTTGGCGTTTCTTGTCTTCCATGGAACCGGCGCCATCGTGATCGATGACACGGCCCTGGCGTTCGGACGTACGGGTCAGGAGCATTTCCTGAATGATGTCCGTCAGGGTCTCGGCTTCCGATTCGACAGCGCCCGTCAGCGGGTAGCAGCCGAGGGTACGGAAACGCACCTTCTTCTTGACGATGCGGGCTTTTTCTTCCTCGGAGAGGTGCTCGAGGATGCGCTCGTCGTCGATCATGATCAGGGTGCCGTTCTTCTCGATGACTTCACGCTCGGCGGCGAAGTACAGCGGCACGATCGGGATGCCTTCAAGGTAGATGTACTGCCAGATGTCCAGTTCGGTCCAGTTCGACAACGGGAAGACGCGGATCGACTCACCCTTGTTGACCTTGCCGTTGTAAACGTTCCACAGCTCGGGGCGCTGGTTCTTCGGGTCCCAGCGGTGCTTGCTGTCACGGAACGAATACACACGCTCCTTGGCCCGCGACTTCTCTTCGTCGCGGCGCGCGCCACCGAAGGCAGCGTCGAAACCATGCTTGTCCAACGCCTGCTTCAGGCCCTGGGTCTTCATGATGTCGGTATGCTTGGAGCTGCCATGGGTGAACGGGTTGATACCCTGCGCCACACCCTCGGGGTTGACGTGGGTGATCAGCTCCAGGCCCATTTCCTCGACCATCTTGTCGCGGAAGCTGTACATCTCCTGGAATTTCCACTGGGTGTCGACGTGCATCACCGGGAACGGCAGCTTGCCCGGGAAGAAGGCCTTGCGCGCCAGGTGCAGCATCACGGCGGAGTCCTTGCCGATCGAGTACAGCATCACCGGGTTGTCGAACTCGGCGGCCACCTCGCGGATGATGTGGATGCTCTCCGCCTCCAGCTGTTTCAAGTGCGTCAGTTTGTCGACCATGGCTACTCACGAAAAACGATCTTATGGACGGCCTGCGGGCCGTGTTCGAGCGAGCCACTTTATCACAGCGGCTGCTTCTATTTAGGAGGCTGGCTAGATCGAAAAAATCTAACGATATGACTGGGGGTTTGGGCTGGCAGGGCCGGCCTCTTCGCGGGTGAATCCGCTCCTACAGGCCCGTGTAGGAACGGGTTTGCCGCGAAGAGGGCGACACCGCTATCAGATGGGATTAGGGCAATCGATGAACAGGTGCTCCACCGCGAACCGTCGTGCCAGGTAATCGCCCAGCGCCTGCACGCCATAGCGCTCGGTGGCATGGTGCCCGGCGGCAATGAAGCTGACGCCATTCTCGCGCGCACTGTGGTAGGTCTGCTCGGACGCCTCACCGGTCAGGTACAGGTCCACCCCGGCGGCAATCGCCGTGTCGATATAGCCCTGCCCGCCGCCGGTGCACCAGCCCACCCGGCGGATCATGTCGTTGCCTTCGACCAGCAACGGCTCACGCCCCAGCACGCCTTGAACCCGACGGGCAAAATCGCGCGCGGTCATGGATTCGGCCAGCGAACCGATCAGCCCGACCACTTTGGGGTTTTCCGGGTCAAGTGGCCCTTCGACAGTGATCTCCAGTTGCCGCGCCAGTTGCACGTTGTTGCCGACTTCCGGGTGCACGTCCAAGGGCAGGTGAAACGCCAGCAGACTGATATCGTTATTCAGCAAGGTCTTCAGGCGACGCTGGCGAATCCCGGTGATGCACGGGTTCTCGCCCTTCCAGAAATAACCATGGTGCACCAGCACCAGATCGGCCTCGGCCTCGACCGCGGCATCCAGCAATGCCTGGCTGGCGGTAACACCACTGACAATACGGCTGACCTGCGGCCGGCCTTCGACCTGCAGGCCATTTGGGCAATAATCCTGGATCTTCGCGCTGCCCAGATAACGCTCGGCTTCCTCGACCAGGGTACTTAGAGCAACGGCCATGAAAATCTCCTCGAAAACTGCGCTTTTCTCGGGCGCAACGCCTGACGAACGCCCGTATAATGCCGGCCATTATGGGCCGTCGCCGTCACTGGGGGAACCGGTGTATGATCGCGCGCGCTCATGCCCCACTGCCAGGCCGCTGGCCCCTGCTCTTTCCAGGATTCGTTCATGTTCAAGGCTTTGCGTTACTTCGGCTGGCCCCTGCTTACCGGCATACTGATCGCCATGCTGATCATCCAGCGTTTTCCGCAATGGGTCGGGCTGCCCAGCCAGGACGTCAACCTGCAGCAAGCGCCACAGACCACGCGGATCATGCAAGGTCCGGTGTCGTACGCCGACGCCGTGACCTTGGCCGCCCCGGCGGTGGCCAACCTGTACACCACCAAGGTGGTGAACAAAAGCGCCCACCCGCTGTTCGAGGACCCGCAGTTCCGCCGCTTCTTCGGTGACAACCTGCCCAAACAGCGCCGCTGGGAATCAAGCCTGGGCTCGGCGGTAATCATGAGCCCTGAGGGCTACCTGCTGACCAACAACCATGTCACCAGCGGCGCCGACCAGATCGTCGTCGCCCTGAAGGATGGCCGCGAGACTTTGGCCCGCGTGATCGGCAGCGACCCGGAAACCGACCTTGCGGTGCTGAAGATCGACTTGAAGAACCTGCCGGCAATCACCATCGGCCGTTCCGACAACATTCGCATCGGCGACGTGTCGCTGGCCATCGGCAACCCGTTCGGCGTCGGCCAGACTGTGACCATGGGCATCATCAGCGCCACTGGCCGCAATCAGCTGGGGCTTAACAACTACGAAGACTTCATCCAGACCGACGCGGCGATCAACCCAGGCAACTCCGGTGGTGCGCTGGTGGATGCCAATGGCAACCTGATCGGCATCAATACCGCGATCTTCTCCAAGTCCGGCGGCTCGCAGGGCATCGGCTTCGCCATCCCGGTAAAGCTGGCACTGGAGGTGATGAAGTCGATCGTCGAACATGGCCAGGTGATACGTGGCTGGCTGGGCATCGAAGTACAGCCACTGAGCCAGGAGCTGGCAGAGTCGTTCGGCATGAAGGACCGCCCAGGCATCGTGGTGGCGGGCATCTTCCGCGAAGGGCCAGCCGCCAAGGCCGGGCTGCAACTGGGTGACGTGATCCTGAGCATCAATGGCGAGCCGGCCGGAGACGGGCGCAAGTCGATGAACCAGGTAGCGCGGATCAAGCCCAACGAGAAGATCACCATTGAGGTGATGCGCAACGGGCAGCCGTTGAAACTGATCGCCGAGGTGGGGCTGCGGCCGCCGCCGGCGCCGGCTGCCAGCCAGGAAAATAAATAAAGCCGGGGCTGCGTTGCGGCCCTTCGCGGGCACGCCCGCTCCCACAGGATTTAAGTAGGCTCCAAAGCCAGCGCTAAACCTGTGGGAGCGGGCGTGCCCGCGAAGGGCTGCCGCGCAGCCCAAACAGCATCAGTGGAGGATCTGGCTGAGGAACAACTTGGTCCGGTCACTGCGCGGCCGGTCGAAGAAATCATCCGGCGCGGCCTGCTCCACAATCTCGCCCTTGTCCATGAAGATAACCCGGTTCGCCACGGTACGGGCAAAGCCCATTTCGTGGGTCACACAGAGCATGGTCATGCCATCCTCGGCCAGGCCCACCATGGTATCGAGTACTTCCTTGACCATTTCCGGGTCCAGTGCCGACGTCGGCTCGTCGAACAGCATGATCTTGGGCTTCATGCACAACGCGCGGGCGATGGCCACACGCTGCTGCTGGCCGCCGGACAACTGCCCGGGGTACTTGTGTGCCTGCTCCGGAATCCGCACACGCTCCAGGTAGTGCATGGCAATTTCCTCGGCCTTGCGCCGTGGCATCTTGCGCACCCACATTGGCGCCAGGGTGCAGTTCTCCAGAATGCTCAGGTGCGGGAACAGGTTGAAGTGCTGGAACACCATGCCCACCTCGCGGCGGATGGCCTCGATCTGCTTGAGGTCGTTGGTCAGCTCCACGCCATCGACCACGATACGCCCTTGCTGGTGCTCTTCCAGACGGTTAAGGCAGCGGATGGTGGTGGACTTGCCCGAGCCGGATGGCCCGCACAGCACGATGCGTTCGCCCTGGCGCACGTTCAGGTTGATGTCCTTGAGCACATGGAACTGGCCATACCACTTGTTCACACCCTGCATCTGGATGATGCCTTCGGGGCCAGCAGGCTGCTTGATCGCTTCACTCATTTCGAAACTCCTAACGCTTGTGGCCAGTGTCCAGCTTGCGCTCCAGATGCATGGAGTAGCGGGACATACCGAAACAGAAAATCCAGAACACCAGGGCGGCGAACACGTAGCCCTCGGTGGCCATGCCCAGCCAGGCCGGGTCTGCGGCTGCTTGCTTGACGCTGTTCAGCAGGTCGAACAGGCCGATGATGATCACCAGGCTGGTGTCCTTGAACAGGGCAATGAAGGTGTTGACGATGCCGGGAATCACAAGCTTCAGCGCCTGCGGCAGGATCACCAGCCCCATCGAGCGCCAGTAGCCAAGGCCCATGGCCGCGGCGGCTTCGTACTGACCCTTGGGGATGGCCTGCAGGCCGCCACGCACCACCTCGGCGATGTACGCCGACTGGAACAGGATTACACCGATCATCGCCCGCAGCAGCTTGTCGAAGCTCATGCCTTCGGGCAGGAACAGCGGCAACATCACCGACGACATGAACAACACGGTGATCAGCGGTACGCCGCGCCAGAACTCGATGAAGGTCACACACACCACCTTCACGGCCGGCATCCTCGAACGCCGGCCCAGGGCCAGCAGGATGCCCAAAGGCAAGGCGCCGACAATGCCCACGGTAGCGATCACCAGGGTCAGCATCAGCCCGCCCCACTGGCTGGTGGGTACGTTTTGCAGGCCCAGATACCCCCCATGCAGCAGGGTGTAGGCCAACACCGGGTACAGCACCAGGAAGGCCAGGCCGTAGATGGCCTTGCGCGGGAAACGCTTGATGAACAATGGCGCGGCGCCGATGACTGCAAGCCACACGGTCAGGTCCACGCGCCAGCGCAGCTCGGTGGGGTAGTAGCCGTACATGAACTGGCCGAAGCGCTGCTGCACGAACACCCAGCAGGCGCCCTCCTTGGTGCAATCGGCACGGGTGGTGCCGACCCAGTTGGCGTCGAGCAACGCCCACTGTAGCAATGGCGGCACAATCAGCCATATCAGGTAGATCGCGAACAAGGTCAGCAGCGTGTTGAGCCAGTTGGAGAACAGATTGGTGCGCATCCATGCGAGCACGCCGACGGTTTTCACCGGTGGCGGCATGTCAGGTTTGAAAACATGGGCATTCACGGGCGTATCCTCATCGCTCGATCAGCGCAATGCGCTTGTTGTACCAGTTCATCAGCAGCGAAATGCTGATGCTGATGGCGAGATAGACGCTCATGGTGATGGCGATCACCTCGATGGCTTGTCCGGTCTGGTTGAGCACGGTACCGGCGAACAGCGAGACCATCTCCGGATAGCCGATACCGGCCGCCAGCGACGAGTTCTTCGCCAGGTTCAGGTACTGGCTGGTCAGCGGCGGAATGATCACCCTCAGTGCCTGGGGGATGATCACCTTGCGCAGGGTCGGGCCCTCGCGCAGGCCCAACGAGCGAGCCGCTTCGGTCTGGCCATGGCTGACCGAACGGATGCCGGAACGCACGATTTCGGCGATGAAGGCTGCCGTATAGATAGTCAGCGCCAAGGTCAGCGCCAGCAGCTCTGGGATCAGCACCCAGCCCCCGACGAAGTTGAAGCCCTTGAGCTGCGGCATATCCCAGGTTACCGGGCTGCCGAACAACAGCACGCTCAGGCTCGGGATGGCGATGAACAGCAACAGCCCTGCCCAGAACTTGTGGAACGGCACACCAGTTTCGTTGAAGCGCTTGTTGGCGTAGCGCACCATCACGGCTATAGCGGCAATGGCTATTGCCAAGGCCACCACAAATGGCCAGAAGCCATCAGCCATGGTCGCGCCAGGCATGTTCAAGCCACGGTTGCTGATGAAGAACTTGTCATCGAAGTTGATGCTGCCCCGCGGTCCCGGCAGAGTCAGGAACACGGCGAAGTACCAGAACAGGATCTGCAACAACGGCGGAATGTTGCGGAAGGTTTCCACATACACGGTCGCCAGTTTGTTGATCATCCAGTTCGGTGACAGGCGAGCCACACCGATGATGAAGCCCAGTATCGTCGCCAGAATGATGCCGATGAAGGTCACCAACAGCGTATTGAGCAGGCCGATGACGAACACCCGCGCATAACTGTCGGATTCCACATAGGGGATCAGGTGCTGGGCGATGCCGAAGCCGGCACTGCGGTCGAGGAACTCGAAGCCCGAGGTGATGCCCCGGTGTTGAAGGTTGGTCTGCGTGTTGTGGAACAGGTACCAGCCCAGACCGACCACGAAGACGATCGTGAGAATCTGGAACAGCCACGCGCGCACACGCGGATCATTCAGGGATAGCCCCTTTTGTGCGCCGATTCGATTTTGCATGAAATGCCCCGGAAAGTAGGGTTCCGAACAACCTGCGGCGGCCGAATGCCGCCGCAGGGTGCAGCCATCAGCGCACTGGAGGCGCGTACTGGATGCCGCCGTTGTTCCACAGGGCGTTCATGCCACGGTCGATCTTCAGGTTAGTGTTCTGGCCCAGGTTCTTCTCGAACACTTCGCCATAGTTACCCACTTGCTTGACGATCTGCACTACCCAGTCTTTGGGCAGCTTGAGGTCCTTGCCGTACTCGCCATCCGCACCCAGCAGTCGGGCGACATCCGGGTTCTTGGTGGACTTGGCTTCGGCCTCGACGTTCTTGGAGGTGATGCCCGCCTCTTCGGCGTTGAGCATGGCGAACAGGGTCCACTTGACGATGCTGAACCAATCCTCGTCGCCTTTACGCACTACCGGGCCCAGCGGTTCCTTGGAGATGGTTTCCGGCAACACCACGTATTCGGTCGGCGCGGCCAGTTTGGAGCGCTGGGCGAACAGCTGCGATTTGTCCGAAGTCAGCACGTCGCAACGGCCAGACTCCAGCGATTTGGCGCTCTCGTCAGAGGTGTCGAAGGTAATCGGGGTGTACTTCAGGCCATTGGCGCGGAAGAAGTCCGAGACGTTCAGCTCGGTGGTGGTACCGGCCTGGATGCAGATGGTCGCGCCATCGAGCTCTTTGGCGCTGGAAACGCCGAGCTTCTTGTTGACCAGGAAGCCAACGCCGTCATAGTAGGTGACACCCGTGAATACCAGACCCATGCCGGCATCGCGCGAGCTGGTCCAGGTGGTGTTACGCGACAGCACATCGACCTCGCCCGATTGCAGGGCAGTGAAGCGTTCCTTGGCGTTGAGCTGGCTGAACTTGACCTTGGTGGCATCGCCGAATATGGCGGCGGCCACGGCGCGGCAGACATCGGCGTCGATGCCGACGATCTTGCCCTTCGCATCAGGTACCGAGAAGCCTGGAAGACCGTCGCTCACGCCACACTGGACGAAGCCCTTCTTCTTGACCGCATCATAGGTGGCGCCGGCCTGGGCATTGCTCACGGCGCCCAGCGCAGCGGCAGCGGTCAGGACTGCCAGGGTGGTTTTCAACATCTTCATTCACAACCTCCAAATCGCTCTTGTTGTATCGAGCCGGAATTGCACCGCACCCTTTTGAGGCGTATCCGACCCGTATTGGCTTGTTATTGGGTCAATTGGCGCAATGGACTGTTCTGTGACAGCCTTCGCGTGCAGAGGGTGTTACCGTCACGGCCTGCCCTTTGCATCACAGGTTGAACTGCAAAGCGCGTACCAGATTGTCGCGCTGTAGCGTTTAAGCGCTCGTCAAGTAGGAAAAGTTGTATCGTTGCGACATTCTTTTTCCGACAATCATTCCCGGTGCCTACTTTTCACGCACGCCAAAACAAGACCCGCACACTTTCGGAGCAGTCATGACCAACCCGCTGATTCTCGAACCACAGAAAACCGCTGACGCCTGTGTGATCTGGTTGCACGGTCTGGGGGCCGACCGTTACGACTTCCTACCTGTGGCCGAATTCATGCAGGAGCGCTTGCTCAGCACACGCTTCATCATGCCCCAGGCACCGACCCGCCCCGTGACCATCAACGGCGGCTATGCCATGCCCAGCTGGTATGACATCAAGGCCATGACCCCGGCCCGCGCCATCGACGAAGCGCAGCTGGAAGAGTCTGCCGAGCAGGTGGTCGCACTGATCAAGGCCGAGCAGGCCAAAGGCATCAACCTGTCGCGGATCTTCCTGGCCGGCTTCTCCCAGGGCGGCGCGGTGGTGCTGCACACTGCCTATATAAAGTGGCAGGAGGCACTGGGCGGAGTGATCGCCCTGTCCACCTATGCCCCCACTTTCAATGACCAGCACCAGTTGAGTGCCTGCCAGCAACGAACCCCGGCCCTGTGCCTGCATGGCGTGCATGACCCAGTGGTAATCCCGTCCATGGGCCGCACCGCATTCGAGTACCTGAACATCTGGGGCGTCGCTGCCCGCTGGTACGAATACCCGATGGAACACGAAGTGGTGGTCGAAGAGCTGAACGATATCCACGACTGGCTGAGCAAGCAGCTGCAATAGGTTGCCTCGCTTGTAGTTGTGGGCGTATTCCGCTACGCCGCGCCCGGATCTTGCATTACACTGCCCGGCGTACATTCCTTAATCAGTTGATGAGACGACCGTGCTCAAAGCACTCAGAAAAATATTCGGCAAGGGAGAGGCCGCGCCGCAAGCCGCCGCTCCTGCTGCCAGCGTGACGCCGGAAGCCCGGCCCGCGACAATACCGGCCGCAACACATGCCAACCCCGCTCCCAAGGCTGAGCCAGCTGCCGCCGCTACACCACCTGCCGACCAGCCGGCCAAGGACAAACCGCGTCGCGAACGCAAGCCCAAGCCACAGGCGAGCCTGTGGAAGCCCGAAGACTTCGTGGTCGAGCCACAGGAAGGCAAAACCCGCTTCCACGACTTCAAGCTGTCCAACGAGCTGATGCACGCTATCCACGACCTGGGCTTCCCGTACTGCACGCCGATCCAGGCGCAGGTCCTGGGTTACACCCTGCGTGGCCAGGACGCCATCGGCCGGGCCCAGACGGGTACCGGCAAGACAGCCGCCTTCCTGATCTCGATCATTTCCCAGTTGCAGCAGACGCCACCGCCTAAAGAGCGCTACATGGGCGAACCGCGCGCGCTGATCATTGCCCCCACCCGCGAGCTGGTGGTACAGATCGCCAAGGACGCCGCTGCCCTGACCAAGTACACCGGCCTGAACGTGATGAGCTTCGTCGGTGGCATGGACTTCGACAAACAGCTCAAAGCCCTGGAGGCGCGCCACTGCGATATCCTGGTGGCTACCCCGGGCCGCCTGCTGGACTTCAACCAGCGCGGCGAAGTGCACCTGGACATGGTCGAGGTGATGGTGCTTGACGAAGCCGACCGCATGCTCGATATGGGTTTCATCCCCCAGGTCCGCCAAATCATTCGTCAGACACCGCCGAAAAGCGAGCGCCAGACCCTGCTGTTCTCCGCCACCTTCACCGACGATGTGATGAACCTGGCCAAGCAGTGGACCACCAACCCGGCCATCGTCGAGATCGAGCCGGAGAACGTGGCCAGCGAAACGGTCGAGCAACACGTGTATGCGGTGGCCGGCAGCGACAAGTACAAACTGCTGTACAACCTGGTGACCCAGAACAAGTGGGAACGGGTGATGGTGTTCGCCAACCGCAAGGACGAAGTGCGGCGCATCGAAGAAAAGCTGGTGCGCGACGGCATCAATGCCGCCCAGCTGTCGGGCGACGTGCCGCAGCACAAGCGCATCCGCACGCTGGAGAGCTTCCGCGAAGGGCGCATCACCGTGCTGGTGGCCACCGACGTGGCCGGGCGCGGGATCCATATCGATGGCATCAGCCACGTGATCAACTTCACCCTGCCGGAAGACCCTGACGATTACGTGCACCGCATTGGCCGTACCGGTCGTGCCGGCACCAGCGGTGTGTCGATCAGCTTTGCCGGTGAGGACGACTCGTATCAGTTGCCGGCGATCGAAGAGCTGCTGGGGCGCAAGATCAAGTGCGAGATGCCGCCGGATGAGCTGCTCAAGCCGGTGCCGCGCAAGCATCACTGACCCTAAGCGGGCTGCATGCCTCCTGTGGGAGCGGCCTTGTGTCGCGATTGGGCCGCGCAGCGGCCCCGGGATTTCGGCTTTAATGCAGAGATTGTCCGGGGGCCGCTACGCGGCCCTTTCGCGACACAAGGCCCCCTGTAGGAGCGGGTTTACCCGCGAATACGGTAGTGGCGGCAACGGTGAACGGCGGGTGGAGATTGGCCAGCAGGCCCGGCCCCTTCGCGGGTAAACCCGCTCCTACAGGCGATCGGTGGCGCCTTGATTACCAGCGCTGCGCCGCATCCTGGTCACTCTGTTTCCCCTCCACCCACCTTGGCCCTTCCTGGGTATTCTCCTTCTTCCAGAACGGCGCCCGGGTTTTCAGGTAGTCCATGATGAAGTTGCAGGCATCGAACGCCGCCTGTCGATGGGCACTGGCTACCCCCACGAACACAATCGGTTCACCCGGCTCCAGCGCACCGATGCGGTGCAGCACCTCCACCTTCAACAGCGGCCAACGCTGCTCGGCCTCGACGACGATCTTGGCCAGGGCCTTTTCGGTCATGCCCGGATAGTGCTCGAGGAACATCCCCGCCACTTCGCGGCCATCGTTGAAATCCCGCACATAGCCGACAAAACCGACCACCGCGCCCACGCCCACATTGGCCGCATGCATGGCATTGGTCTCGGCCCCGGGGTCGAACGCGCCTTCCTGTACTCGCACAGCCATGTTCAGCCTCCGGTCACCGGCGGGAAGAACGCCACTTCATCGCCCTCTTCCAGCGGTTCATCGAGCTTGCACAGCTCTTCGTTGCGCGCGCACATCAGGTTCTGCTCGGCCAGCACTTCGTACTGCCCGCCCTTGGCTACCAAGGCCTGGCGCACATCATCAAGCACCTTGAACGCCCCCTCCACCCGCTCGGCATCCACGCCCAACAGTTCGCGGTAACGGGCGAAGTACATCACCTTGACCTTCATCACGCCTCCACCTTGTAATGGCCACTCTTGCCACCGAGTTTTTCCAGCAGGCGCACCTGCTCGATGACCATACCTTTATCCACAGCCTTGCACATGTCATAGATCGTCAGCGCGGCCACACTGGCGGCGGTCAGCGCCTCCATCTCCACGCCGGTCTGCCCGGCCAGCTTGCAGCGGGCGACGATGCGCACGGCATCCTGTCCCTCGGCGCTGAGCTCGACCTTGACGCTGGTGAGCATCAGCGGGTGGCACAGCGGAATCAGGTCGCTGGTTTTTTTCGCCGCCTGTATCCCGGCAATGCGCGCCACGGCGAACACGTCACCCTTGGGGTGTTCACCGTCGACGATCATCTGCAAGGTCTGCGGCAACATGCGCACCCGCGCCTCGGCGGTAGCCTCGCGCTCGGTCACGGCCTTTTCAGTGACGTCGACCATGTTGGCCCGCCCCTGGGAATCAAGATGTGTCAGCACTGCTCTGCTCCTGTGAAGGGAGTTCGCAGTGTAAACCTGTGGGTCAGGTTTGAGCAGAGATATGTGTCGCCAGGTTTGGCCTCTTCACGGGCACGCCCGCTCCTACAGGCGCTCCACGATCTCGATTCAAGTGGACATCCTGTGAGCGGGCGTGCCCGTGAAGAGGCCGGGCAGTAATCTGCCCGGCTACATGGTTTACAAATGCGACTCGGCGTACTCGGCCAGCACCGAGCGAGGCACGCCCTGCAGGGTGATGTGCACGCCATTTGGGAAGTCCTTGAAGCGCTCGGTCAGGTAGGTCAGCCCCGAGCTGGTCGCGGACAGGTAGGGGGTGTCGATCTGCGCGAGGTTGCCCAGGCAGACCACCTTGGACCCGGAGCCGGCACGGGTGATGATGGTTTTCATCTGGTGCGGCGTCAGGTTCTGGCACTCGTCAATCAGGATCAGGCTCTGCTGGAAGCTACGGCCACGGATGTAGTTCAGCGATTTGAACTGCAGCGGCACGCGCTCGAGGATGTATTCGACGCTGCCATGGGTGCTTTCGTCATCCATGTGCAAAGCTTCGAGGTTGTCGGTGATGGCGCCCAGCCACGGCTCCATCTTCTCTGCTTCGGTGCCCGGCAGGAAGCCAATCTCCTGGTCCAGCCCCTGCACGCTGCGGGTGGCGATGATGCGCCGGTAGCGCTTGCTGACCATGGTTTGCTCGATGGCCGCAGCCAGCGCCAGGATGGTTTTACCGGAGCCGGCGGCGCCGGTCAGGTTCACCAGGTGGATATCCGGGTCCAGCAGGGCGAACAGTGCCAGGCTTTGGTGAATGTCGCGTGGTTTCAGGCCCCAGGCTTCCTGATGCAGCAACGGTTCCTGGTGCAGGTCGAGCAGTAGCAGTTCGTCGTCACGGATGCCCTTGATCCATCCGACGAAGCCCTGCTCATCGATGATGAACTCGTTGACGTGCACGGCTGGCAGGTTGTCGATCATCTGCACCCGATGCCAGGTGCGGCCACGCTCCTGACGGGTATCGACCTTGCTCACGCGGTCCCAGAACGAGCCGGTGACCGAATGGTAGCCCTTGGACAACAGGGACACGTCATCGACCAGTTGGTCGGTGCTGTAGTCCTCAGCCGCTATACCGCAAGCGCGCGCCTTCAGGCGCATGTTGATGTCTTTGGTGACCAGCACGACATCCAGGTCGGTGCGCCGGGCCCGAACTTCGAGCAACTGGTTGATGATGATGTTGTCGTTGAGGTTTTCCGGCAGCAGCTTGTTCGGCTCGTTGCGCGGGGTCATCAGGATGGACAGGAACCCCTTGGGGCCACTCTTGTTGCGCTGGATCGGCACGCCCTGCTCGACATCGCTGGGCGAAGCGTCACCGAGGGTCTGGTCTATCAGGCGGATGGCCTGGCGGCATTCGGCGGCGATGCTCTGTTTGCCGGTCTTGAGCTTGTCGAGTTCCTCCAGCACCGTCATCGGGATGGCGACATGGTGCTCCTCGAAGTTCAGTAACGCGTTAGGGTCGTGAATCAGGACGTTGGTATCGAGCACATACAGGATTGGCTTGCTGGAGGAAGGGTTGCGTCCTTGGTCATCCATACTCGGTCACCTTATGTCGAAGCCACACGGCGTGGTCTGTTACGCCGCAGAGTGACTGCCGCTGTCCCCGTATCCGCGTTGTTACGGGCGGGAAGCGAACCTGGCCAGGTGAGCCCGGATGACGCCACCTGTGCTGCAGGAATCGGCTGTCTGGTTTCTTCATACCGCAAAAACCATGACCGAAAAAAGCACTTTTACGTATTTTTGAAGTTTATTTTTCCGATTGACGAAGAGGCCTTGGCGCCAGCGTCAGAGGGGACTACGCTCAAAAGTCATACCCTCTATTCGCGGTATCCGTATTCGCGGCAATCCTCCCAGCCGATACCGCTTTGCGCGGTATTGCGCAGCAGCCATTCCACCGCCGGCTGCGCCTTGGGAAGGCTGTCATGAAACTGGATCACACCCTTGCGCCACAACAGCATCAGGGTCAATACGCGCTGCGCGGACGCCTCTGCGCTCAATACACCGTCATCCTGGGCATCGATGTCCCACAACGATACCCGCAACTGCTGGCGGGCCATGAACGCCTCGCCGTCAGCCCGGCGCTGGCCATAAGGTGGGCTGAACAGCGGTACATACTGCTCGGGCAGATCAGCCTGCACCTGCGCCTGGCTGCGCCGCAGCGAATCCTGCCAGTCGATCCACTGCGCATGGGAGCGGTATTCCCACCCCTGGATGCCCACGCACTGCCCGCCATAGAGCTGGCGCAAGGCGTGTACCGAGGCGCCATCACGACGTTGCTGCAAACGGTTACCGAGCGTGAAGAACGTGCCTTCGAGCTTTTGCCGGCGCAGGTAATCGGTGAGTAGATCCGTACTGCCCCCCTCGGGGCCGGGCCCGCCGACAAAGGTCAGCAGGAACATGCGGTCGTTCAGTTCGTCACCCTTGCGCTCGCGCGAAGACAACCGCTCAATTTCACTGCTGGTCTGCGGTAGCAACGCCGCCTTGCGCAGTTGCTCGTCCAGGTAACGTACATGGAACTGGTGGCTAGGCTCGACCCAACCGGTATAGAACGCACCGACATCGGTGGCGAACGTTGCCGCTTGTGTGCGTAACTCCGCCATGGACGTAACCGGGTAGCAGAATGAGGCATCCTGCTCACAACTGCGCTGAGCCTGTTGATAACCCTCCCACAACCGCAGCCACATGCGCGCCCGAACCTGGCGCACCTTCTGCAGGTTGATCTGCCGCAGCCCCAGCCGGGCCGCCAGGGTCGCGTCATCCAGCAACTCACTTTCGTGCAGTACTTGGGCGAACGAAAGGATTTCTGCCCGAGAGGCCACATCGAACAGCGCCGGGCTGTCCAGCTGTTCGGGCCACAGACTGCGGTCCAGGCTGACCTGGGGTGAAGGGGCGGCTTGCACGGCCAGGCTCAGCAGGCAGGCCAGCAAAGCAGAAGCAATGCGCACAGTGGAAGGCTCCGCAACGGCAAAACGCGAACTATAGCGCCTGCACCGACCATGGTCTGTGACTATCGTCGCCATAGTTTGGACTTGCACCGCCCACCCCGTAGAATCCTCGGCCAACGATGCCAGGAGCCGACCCGATGCTGACGGTGATTTCCCCCGCCAAGACCCTCGACTACGACACCCCGCCAGTGACCGAGCGTTTCACCCTGCCCCAGTACCTGGATGAATCCCAGGCCCTGATCCAGCAGTTGCGCGAACTGTCGCCGGCGCAGATCAGCGAGCTGATGCACCTGTCCGACAAGCTCGCCGGCCTGAATGCTGCGCGCTTTGGCAGCTGGACCCCAGACTTCACCCCGGCCAATGCCAAGCAGGCGCTGCTGGCGTTCAAGGGTGACGTATACACCGGCCTCGATGCCGAGAGCTTGAGTGAAGACGACTTCAGCTACGCCCAGGGCCACCTGCGCATGCTCTCGGGCCTATATGGCCTGCTGCGCCCGCTCGACCTGATGCAGCCCTACCGCCTGGAGATGGGCACCAAGCTGGCCAACGCCCGCGGCAAGGACCTGTACGCCTTCTGGGGCACGCGCATCAGCGAATGGCTGAACCAGGCCCTGGCCGACCAAGGCGATGACGTGCTGTTGAACCTGGCCAGTAACGAGTATTTCAGTGCAGTGAAACGCAGCGCCCTGAAGGCCCGGGTGATCAACGTCGACTTCAAGGACCAGAAAAACGGCCAGTACAAGATCATCAGCTTCTACGCCAAGAAAGCCCGCGGCATGATGAGCCGCTTCGTCATCCAGCAGCGCATCAGCACCCCGGAACAGCTCAAGCAGTTCGATGCTCAGGGTTACTACTACAGTGCCGAGCAGTCCAAGCCGGACCATTTGGTGTTCCTGCGCGATCACCCCGCGGAGTGAGCCTGCCACGCCCTCTTCGCGGCTAAAGCTGCGAAGAGGTCAGTTGCCGTGATCCCCTCTGCCCTGCAACAGGGCACGCTGCAAACCGCCATCACGCCACAAATTCGACGCCAAAAATCCGGCACACCTCCCTTTATCGTCAAACGCCATAAGACCGTTCATACCTTTTTTGACGAATTCTGAAAAAATTTTTCAGATGCTGGCATAAAAATATCTCGCAACAGTTACGTCCTTGATACACGGGGGTGAAACACCCGCGTGCTATCAATTTGAAACTGTCCGCAACTGAATAAATATTTAGAAATCTTTCATTCGAGTGAAACTGGCTCAGGAACTTCTGCCGAAGCCAATCGCTCATAGTGCCGTAACGATTTTCCTGCCTACGGGCTGTGAGAGATGACTTACAGATGACAGCGGCGGGTATCCACTGCCCGCCATGAGAAATTCGACAGGTATTACGGAAACCCCCGAAGACCTTGTCCATGCAGGAGAGACGCGCCCCTTAAAAATCGTCCTAGTGGTTGATTTCAAAGGATTTATCCACTTGAAAAAACAAGCACAGCAACGCGCCAAGTAGCGCATTGCAATAAAGACGGCTGCATTTCAGGGCACGTTTTTTAATTAATGGCTATCGAGTGCCAACTTTGAGTGCATAACTTTTTGCGCTCCGGATTTATTTTGCCTGCGCTCGGCGAAGTGTGCATTCGCCATGGATCCGTGCGCCCGAAAACTGTTGTTAATCAACCCAGCCCGGCTCTCTTCGGAGGTGTCGGCGTGATAAACACATGAGGTGATAGCGATGCGTATCAGCATCTTTGGTTTGGGTTATGTGGGTGCAGTCTGTGCAGGCTGCCTGACGGCGCGTGGCCATGAAGTGATCGGTGTGGACGTGTCCAGCACCAAGATCGACCTGATCAACCAGGGCAAGTCGCCCATCGTCGAACCTGGCCTGGAAGCACTGCTGCAACAGGGCATCGCCAATGGCCGCCTGCGCGGCACTACCGACTTCGCCGAAGCCATCCGCGCCAGCGACGTGTCGATGATCTGCGTGGGTACCCCCAGCAAGAAAAACGGCGACCTGGGCCTGGAGTACATCGAGTCGGTGTGCCGCGAAATCGGCTATGTGCTGCGTGACACCACCCGCCGTCACACCATCGTGGTGCGCAGCACCGTGCTGCCTGGCACCGTCAAGAACGTGGTCATCCCGATCCTCGAAGATTGCTCGGGCAAGAAGGCTGGCGTCGACTTCGGTGTGGCGGTCAACCCGGAATTCCTGCGTGAAAGCACCGCGATCAAGGACTACGACCAGCCACCGATGACGGTCATCGGCGAACTGGACAGCGCCAGCGGTGACATCCTCCAGGCCCTGTACGAAGAACTCGATGCCCCGGTGATCCGCAAGCCGATCGAGGTGGCCGAGATGATCAAGTACACCTGCAACGTATGGCACGCCACCAAGGTCACCTTCGCCAACGAAATCGGCAACATCGCCAAGGCCGTGGGCGTCGATGGCCGTGAAGTGATGGACGTGGTCTGCCAGGACAAGGTCCTCAACCTGTCCCAGTACTACATGCGCCCAGGCTTCGCCTTCGGTGGCTCGTGCCTGCCCAAGGACGTACGCGCCCTCACCTATCGCGCCGCCAGCCTCGATGTCCGAGCACCGCTGCTCGACTCGCTGATGCGCAGCAACGAATCGCAGGTGCAGAACGCCTTCGAGCTGATCGAAGCCCACGACAAGCGCAAGGTCGCCCTGCTGGGCCTGAGCTTCAAGGCCGGCACCGACGACCTGCGCGAAAGCCCGCTGGTGGAACTGGCCGAACGCTTGATCGGCAAGGGCTACCAGCTGGACATCTACGACGAGAACGTCCAGTACGCCCGCGTCCACGGCGCCAACAAGGACTACATCGAGTCGAAGATCCCCCATGTGTCGTCGCTGCTCAACGCCGACTTGCAGCAGGTGATCGACAACGCCGACATCATCGTCCTCGGCAACCGTGACGAGCAGTTCCGTGCGCTGGCCCTGCAAGCGCCAGCCGGCAAGCAGGTGATCGACCTGGTCGGGTTCATGAACAAACCGACCTGCACCACCAACCGTACCGAAGGCATCTGCTGGTAAGTGCCCGGCCGGGCAGCGATGAGGCACTCGACAAGAGCCGCCCCCTCGCTGCCCCCCCTTTCCCGAATTCTCGACGGATGCTGAACATGCAAAGGCTCCAGACAGTGCTGTTGCAGTGCGCCGGGTGGCTGCTCTACATGAGCCTGCTCATGCTGATCGCCCTGGCCCTGCCAGCTGATATCTTCGACTCGCAGTCGAAGCACTTCATCTTCCTGGTCGGCGCAGTCGGCATCTGGCGCTACTCCATGGGCGCCACCCATTTCATCCGCGGCATGATCTTCCTCTACGGCGTGTACCCGTACCTGCGCCGCAAGGTGCAGAAAATGGGCAATGCCACCGACCCGTCGCATGTCTACCTGATGGTCACCAGCTTCCGTATCGAAGCGCTGACCACCGCCCAGGTGTACAGCTCGGTGATTCGCGAGGCGATCAACTGTGGCTTCCCCACCACCGTGGTCTGCTCGCTGGTGGAAATGTCCGATGAACTGCTGGTGAAGAGCCTGTGGGCCAAGTACAACCCGCCGGCCCATGTGAAGCTGGACATCGTGCGAATCGCCGGCACCGGCAAGCGCGATGGCCTGGCCTACGGTTTCCGCGCCATCTCGCGCATGCTGCCGGACGAGAACGCAGTAGTGGCGGTGATCGACGGTGACACCGTGCTGGCCGACGGTGTGGTGCGCAAGACCGTACCCTGGTTCAAGCTGTTCCCCAATGTGGGCGGCCTGACCACCAATGAATTCTGCGAAGTGCGCGGCGGCTACATCATGAGCGAGTGGCACAAGCTGCGCTTCGCCCAGCGCCACATCAACATGTGCTCGATGGCCCTGTCCAAGCGCGTACTGACCATGACCGGGCGCATGTCGATGTTCCGCGCCAGTGTGGTGACCAACCCCGAGTTCATCGCCGACGTCGAAAGCGATTCGCTGATGCACTGGCGCCTGGGCCGCTTCAAGTTCCTTACCGGGGACGACAAATCCAGCTGGTTCAGCCTGATGCGCCTGGGCTACGACACCTTCTACGTGCCGGACGCCGCCATCAACACGGTCGAACACCCGCCGGAAAAAAGTTTCCTCAAGGCCAGCCGCAAGCTGATGTACCGCTGGTACGGCAACAACCTGCGGCAGAACTCACGGGCACTGGGCCTTGGCCTGCGTCGCCTGGGCCTGTTCACCAGCATCGTGCTGTTCGACCAGCGCGTGTCGATGTGGACCAGCCTGCTGGGCCTGACCGTGGCGGTGATCGCCAGCCTCAAGTTCGGCATGGCCTTCCTGCTGGTGTACCTGCTGTGGATCGGCATTACCCGCATGATCCTCACCATCATGCTGCTGTGCTCCGGCCACAGCGTAGGCCCGGCCTACCCGCTGATTCTCTATTACAACCAGATCATCGGCGCGCTGATGAAGATCTACGTGTTCTTCCGCCTCGACAAGCAGTCGTGGACGCGTCAGCCCACTGCCCTCAAGCGTGACCTCGCCAGCTTTCAACAATGGTTCAACACCTGGTCCTCGCGGACCATGACCTTCTCGGCTGCCAGCATCTTCGTTGCTGTGCTGTTCATGGTCGTGTGAGCCCAACCCGGATCGGATCTAACAGGAACAAACCACCATGAATACCGCCGTGAACGTCAATGTCGTGCATGAGTCCGAAGCCCAGCGCCAACACGCCCGGGTACGCATTCCCGCCAAGCTGCGGTTCCTGGACGCCCAGCGCCAGGTCCACGAAGTCAAGGTCGAAGACCTATCTGCCGGCGGCCTGAGCTTCCACGCCAAGCAACCGCAGTCGGTGGGCGATGTGCTGCGCGGGCGCCTGCAGTTCGTGGTCGACAACCTGGGCCTGTCGATCGACATCGAGTTCCAGGTGCGCTCGTACAACCCGGACAATGGCCGTATCGGTGCGCAGTTCCAGAACCTTGAGCCACGTGACATCGCCACGTTGCGGCACATCATCACCAGCCACCTGTCGGGTGAGCTGATCAGCATCGGCGACGTACTCAGCACCCTGCAGCGCGACAACTTCACCAAGGCGCGCAAGCAGAAGGATGGTGGGTCAGGCCTGAGCGCCTTCGGCCGCCTCAAGGCAGTCACCGTCACACTGGGCGTGTTCGTGGTCGGCGTTGCGGCCTTCGGCTTCGTCGCCAAATCGTTGTACGGCATGTACTTCGTCAGCCACGCCGAAGCCGGTGTGGTCGCAGTGCCGACCACCAACGTCACCATGCCGCGCGACGGTACCGTGAGCAGCCTGGTCGAAAGCGGTGGGCAGATCGTCAAGGGCGCGCCACTGGCCAGCTTCACCACCAGCATGCTGGACATGCTCAAGGGCAACCTTGAAGACGCACAGCTGGAGCCGGCAAAGATCGAGGAGCTGTTCGGCAAGCAGCTGTCCGGCACCCTCACCAGCCCCTGCGACTGCGTGGTCGCGCGCCAGTTGGTAGACGACGGCCAGTACGCAGCCAAGGGCCAGCCGATCTTCCAGCTGATCCCACGCACCACCAACCCGATGATCGAGGCGCGCTTCAGCTACCGCCAGTTCGACGAGGTCAAGCCGGGCACCAGGGTCAACTTCCAGGTGGCCGGCGAAGACGAAGTGCGCACCGGTCAGATCGTCAGCAGCACCAGCCTCAACAGCGAAGACCTGTCCTCCGACATCCGCGTGCAGATCAAGCCGGACAGCAGCCTGCCCGCCGAACTGGCCGGCCGCCCGGCGTCGGTCAACAGCGACCGTGGCCCGTCGCTGAACTGGCTGATCGACAAAGCCGTGGCCCGTGGCCTGTGAGGGACGGACGATGACCTCTGATACCAATACCTATCCTGTGGGAGCGGGCATGCCCGCGAAGAGGCCAGCAGGGACAGCATCGTCGGCCATGCCAATTCGCGGGCTTGCCCGCTCCCACAGGGTCCGCGTGAACCTGGGATTGTGTGCACTGGCCGCCGCCATCACTTTGGCCGGCTGTGCCGGCCTGCCCGACCAGCGCCTGGCCAACGAGGCCCTGAAGCGCGGTGACACGGCATTGGCAGAGCGCAACTACAAGGCGCTGGCCGACCTGGGCTACAGCGAAGCGCAAGTCGGCCTTGCGGACATCAAGGTGGCCACCCGCGACCCATCGCAAATCAAGGAAGCCGAGGCCACCTATCGCGCTGCGGCCGCCACGTCGCCACGCGCCCAGGCGCGCCTTGGCCGCTTGCTGGTGGCCAAGCCTGACAGCACCCAGGCCGAACGTGAGGAAGCTGAAACCCTGCTCAAGCAGGCCGCGAAACAGGGCCAAAGCAATACCCTGATTCCGCTGGCAATGCTCTATCTCAGCTACCCGCAGAGTTTCCCCAAGGTCAACGCGCAGCAGCAGATCGACCAGTGGCGCGCCGCCGGCAACCCGGAAGCAGGCCTGGCCCAGGTGTTGCTGTACCGTACCCAGGGCACCTACGACCAGCACCTGGGCGAGGTGGAGAAAATCTGCAAGGCCGCGCTGAACACCACCGACATCTGCTACGTCGAACTGGCCACCGTGTACCAGATGCGTGGCCAGGCCGACCAGCAAGCCGCCCTGCTCGGCCAGCTGAAATCCGCCTATGCCCGTGGCGCCGTACCGGCCACCCGGGTCGACAGCGTGGCCCGGGTGTTGGCTGATCGCAGCCTCGGCCAGACCGACGAAAAAACCGCCAAGGACCTGCTCGAGCAAGTAGCCCCGGCCAACCCGGCGTCCTGGGTCAGCCTGGCACAGCTGGTATACGACTTCCCCGAACTGGGCGACACCGACCAGTTGATGGCCTACATCGACAAAGGCCGCGCAGCTGAACAGCCACGCGCCGAACTGCTGCTGGGCCGTCTGTACTACGAAGGCAAAACCCTGCCAGCCGACGCTCACAAAGCCGAGCAGCACCTGCAAGCCGCTGCCGAAGCCGGTGAGATCAGCGCCCATTACTACCTGGGCCAGCTTTACCGCCGCGGCTACTTGGGCAACGTCGAGCCGCAGAAGGCCGTCGACCACCTGCTGGCCTCCGCCCGTGGCGGGCAGAACAGCGCCGATTATGCCCTGGCCCAGCTATTCAGCGAGGGCCATGGCATCCGCCCGCAACCGGGCAACGCCTGGGTGTTTGCCCAGCTGTCGCAGGCCAACCCGACGCCGCAATCAGCGGAACTGCTGCAGAAGCTTGACCAGCAACTGACACCTGACGAGCGCAACCAGGCCCAGCAACTGCTGGACCAGGAAAAGCGTGCACGCGGCAGCATGGCGCAGGGCGCGAATAGCACCCTGGCCCTCGAAGCCCTGCAAGACGACGAAAAAGAAGTAGACGGTGAGGACTCGCTATGACGCTCAACCCCTTCGTGAAAGCCGGTATCGGTCTGAGCTTCGCCCTGCTGTGGTCCTGCCCGACCCTGGCGGAAATGACCGCCGAGAAAAACTTCGGCCTGGACGTGAAAATCACCGGGCAATCGGAAGACGATCGAGACCTGGGCACCCGCTCTGGCGGCGATGTCAACGGCCTGGGCCTGGATCTGCGCCCGTGGGTGTACGGCGAGCGCGGAAACTGGAGCGCCTACGCCATGGGCCAGGCGGTCGCTGCGACCGACACCATCGAAACCGACACCTTGCGCCAGAACGGCGACGGCACCAGCACTGAAACCGGCGACGACAGCCGTCAACCAGACAAAAGCTACCTGGCCATGCGCGAGTTCTGGATCGGCTACAGCGGTCTCACCGCCTACCCCGGCGAGCAACTGCGCTTCGGTCGCCAGCGCCTGCGCAGCGACGATGGCATGTGGCGCGATACCAACATCGAAGCGCTGAACTGGACCTTCGACACCACCCTGCTCAAGGCCGACCTGGGCGTGGCCCAGCGCTTCAGCGAATACCGCACCGACCTCACCGAGCTGGCCCCGGAAGACAAGGACCGCACCCACCTCTACGGCAACGTCGCCACTCAGTGGACGCCTGGCCACTGGGTCGGCGTGCGGGCACACCATACGCACGACAACGGCAGCCTGAAGAACCCCGGCGAAACCGTCGACGCCCTGGACAAGACCCGTACCGGCGACCTCACCTGGCTGGGCCTTGAGGCAAACAGCGACGCCTACAACTGGCGCAACGACCACACCGTGAATTACTGGGGCAGCGTCACCTGGCTGACCGGTGACCGCGACAAGCTGAGCACCCAGCAGGTGGGTGACGACCAGGTCGCCACCGGCAAGCAGAGCGGTGACGTCAACGCCTGGGCAACCGACCTCGGTATCCGCCTGCGCCTGGACCCGCAATGGCAGGTCGGCGCGGCCTATGCCCGTGGTAGCGGTGGTGGTGGCGATGACGGCTCGAACAACTTCGAGCAGACCGGCCTGGAGAGCAACCGCTCCAATTTCACCGGCACCCGCTCGCGCGTGCACCGCTTCGGCGAAGCGTTCCGCGGCGAACTGGGCAACCTGCAGGCAGCCACCCTGTTCGCTTCGTGGCAGCTGCGCGACGACTACGACGCGAGCCTGATCTACCACAAGTTCTGGCGGGTCGACGGTAACCAGAACATCGGCTCCAGCGGCATCAACGCGGTGGTCGACGACAACGGCGTGAACCGTCAGCTGGTCGACGGCGAGAAGGACCTTGGCCAGGAAATGGACGTGGTCGTGACCAAGTACTTCAAGCAAGGCCTGCTACCGGCTTCGATGAGCCAGGCAATCGACGAGCCGTCAGCCCTGGTGCGCCTGCGTACCGGTGTATTCAAGCCGGGCGACGCCTACGGCAAGGAAGCGGACTCTTACATGCACCGCGCCTTCGTCGACGTCATCTGGCGCTTCTGAGGCCGGTAGGGGACTGACCGTGATGAACCTTCACCCGCACTTACGTCACAGCCTGTTGGCCAGTGCCTTGCTGCTGGCAAGCGGCCTGGCCACTGCCGCAGAGCCCCAGGTGATCGCCAAGGAGCTGCAGCAGGCCAAGACCTACACGGTGGCCAGCGCACCGATCGAGCCACTGCAGATGGACCCGCCAAAGCTGCCCGACCTGACCGGTTTCACGGCCGAGGCGGTGCAGAAGAAAATCGACCGCCGCCACAAGGGCAAGGTCAGTCTGCGCCGTATGTTCCAGGAGGACACCCTCAAGGAGTTCGTCGGCGGCGACAACAAGGCCGCCGAGTGGGTGCAGCGCCAGCACGGCATCCCGCAGGCCATCTTCATCGATGACGGCCATGTCGACCTGACCGAGTTGAGCAAGAAGGTGCCCAAACAGTACTTCAGCGAAGTCGAGCCTGGGGTTTACCTGGCACGCCTGCCGATCGTGGTCGGGCAAAAGGGCATCCTCGAGATCGACGGCAAGGTCAAACAGCTGCGCCTGTCCCAGGAGGGCGGCGCATTTCTGGTCAATGACGGCAAGCTGTTCGTAACCGACACCCAGGTGACCGGCTGGCGGGAAAAGGACAACGGCCCGGCGACCTTCCGCTCGCCCAAGGAGTTCCGCCCGTTCCTGCTGTCATGGGGCGGTACCGAGACCTACATCGTCAACACGAAGATGGCCAGCTTCGGCTACGCCAAGTCCAAGTCGTATGGCGTTAGCATCTCGCAGTACACGCCGAACATGGCCAAGCGCATGGGCCGCCCGGAACCCACCGGCTGGATCATCGGCTCTGAGTTCAGCGACATGTGGTACGGCTTCTACTGCTACGAAACGCAGGACTTCGTGGTCAAGGACAGCACCTACCGCGACAACATCGTCTACGGCATCGACCCGCACGACCGTTCGCACCGCCTGATCATCGCCGGCAACACCGTGTACGGCACCAAGAAGAAGCACGGCATCATCGTCTCGCGTGAGGTCAACGACAGCTGGATCATCAACAACAAGAGCTACGACAACAAGCTCTCGGGCGTGGTGATCGACCGTAACAGCGTCAACAACCTGGTGGCCTACAACGAGATCTACCGCAACCACACCGACGGCATCACCCTGTACGAAAGCGGCGACAACCTGATCTGGGGCAACAAGCTGGTCAACAACCGCCGCCACGGCATCCGCGTGCGTAACAGCGTGAACATCCGCCTGTACGAAAACATCGCCATGGCCAACGGCCTGGTTGGCGTATACGGCCACATCAAGGACCTGTCCGACACCGACCGCGACATCGCCCTCGACCCGTTCGACACCAAGGTGTCGCTGATCGTGGTGGGTGGCGAGCTGTCGGCCAACGGCTCCGGCCCGCTGTCGATCGACTCGCCGCTGTCGGTCGAGCTGTACAAGGTGTCCATGCTCGCCCCGCGCAAGGCCAGCGGTATCAGCCTCAATGGTGTGCTGGGCGAGCGCCAGGACGAAATCCTCGACTTGCTGGTACGCCAGCAGAAGGCTGTGCTGATCGACCCGGTCGAACGCCAGACCGAAATGATCGATTAAGGAAGCCCAGACCATGACTCCACACCTGATGAAACTGCTGGGCCTGTCCGCCGCCCTTCTGGCAATCAGCCAAGGCGTACGCGCCGAAGACGTCAAGGCCCCGACCTTCAAAGCCGAGCCCTGCTGCCAGTTGTGCCCTGAAGCGCACGATGCCAGCCGCTACACCACCCGCTATCAGCAAAATTTCACCACGCTGGTGCAGGCACAGGGCGACTGGCTGTTCCGGACTCGCGAAGACCTGCGCACCGAGTTCAACACCACCCCGGCCGGCTACAAACGCCTGCAACAAGTGCACGACGCGTTCAAGAAGCGTGGTGTGGAACTGGTGGTGGTGTACCAGCCGACCCGTGGCCTGGTGAACCGCAACATGCTCAACCCGGCCGAAAAAGCTGCCTTCGACTATCAGAAGGCCCTGGGTAACTACCAGGCCATGCTCAAGCGCTTCGCCAGCATGGGCTACAACGTGCCCGACCTGTCACCACTGACCAACGAGCAACTGGCCGCCGCCGACCAGGGCAAGGATTTCTACTTCCGTGGCGACCAGCACTGGACGCCGTACGGTGCCGAGCGCGCGGCGAAGATCGTGGCCGACACCGTGCACAAGATGCCAGCCTTCGAAGGCATCCCGCGCAAGGAATTCGAGACGAAGAAGTCCGGGCGCATGGGCAAGACCGGCACCCTGCACAACGTTGCCGGCCAACTGTGCGGTACCAGCTACGCCGTCCAGTACATGGACCAGTTCGCCACCGAGCCGAAAGGCTCGAGCGGCGGCGACGACCTGTTCGGTGACAGCGGCAACGCGCAGATCACCCTGGTCGGTACCAGCCACAGTGGCAAGAACTACAACTTCTCGGGTTTCCTCGAGCAATACATTGGCGCCGACGTGCTCAACGTCGCCTTCCCAGGCGGTGGCCTGGAAGGCTCGATGATCGAGTACCTGGGCAGCGAGGAATTCCAGAAGAACCCGCCGAAGATCCTCATCTGGGAATTCTCCCCGCTGTACCGCCTGAACCAGGAAACCATCTGGCGGCAAATCCTTGGCCTGCTCGACGACGGCTGCGACGACCGCCCAGCCCTGATGAGCGCCAGCACCACCCTCAAGCCGGGCAAGAACGAGCTGATGGTCAACGGCAAGGGCGGCGTGATCAAAGACCTGATCAACCGCGACCTGCAGATGGACGTCAAGTTCGAAGACCCCTCGGTGAAGGTGTTGCAGGCCACCCTGTGGTACCTCAACGGCCGTCACGAGGACATCAAGCTGGAAAAGCCTGAAACCTCCGACACCGACGGCCGCTTCGTCTTCCAGATGCGCGAAGACGAGGACTGGGCCAGTCAGCGCCTGCTGGCGTTCGAGGTACAGGGGCCGGAAAGCGGCACCCAGAAGGTCGAGGCCAAGCTCTGCAAACGCAACAACTTCGCCATGCCTGCGCAAACCGCGCAGGCCGGCCAGTGAGGCGACCCATGACCATCATCAAGCGTATTTCCAGCCCCGCCCTGCTCGCGTTGGCCTTGTTTGGCGGTGCCGCGCACGCCGCGCTGGTACCGCCGCAGGGTTACTACGAGGGGATCGAAAAACTCAAGACCGGCGATGGCAATTTCCGCTGCGAAGCGGCGCCCAAGCCATACACCGGTGCGCTGCAGTTTCGCAGCAAGTACGAAGGCTCGGACAAGGCACGGGCAACGCTCAACGTGGCCTCGGAAAAAGCCTTCCGCAAGTCGACCGAAGACATCACCACGCTTGAGAAAGGCGTGAGCAAGATGGTCGGCCAGTACATGCGCGACGGCCGCCCGGCGCAACTCGACTGCACCCTGACGTGGCTGGGCACCTGGGCACGCGCCGGTGCATTGCTGTCCACCGACTACAACCATACCGGCAAGTCGATGCGCAAATGGGCGCTGGGCAGCATGAGCGGTTCGTGGCTGCGCCTGAAATTCTCCAACTCGCAGCCGCTGGCCGCACACCAGGCCGAGGCCGACCTGATCGAAAAATGGCTTACCCGCCTGGCCGAGCAGACTGTGCGTGACTGGAGCAACCTGCCGCTGGAGAAGATCAACAACCACAGCTACTGGGCGGCCTGGTCGGTCATGGCTACCGCCGTCGCCACCGACCGGCGCGACCTGTTCGACTGGGCCGTGAAGGAATACAAGGTGGGCGCCAACCAGGTGGATGACCAGGGCTTCCTGCCCAACGAAATCAAGCGCAAGCAGCGCGCGCTGGCCTATCACAACTACGCCTTGCCGCCGCTGGCGATGATTGCCAGCTTCGCCCAGGCCAATGGCGTCGACCTGCGCGCCGAGAACAACTTCGCCTTGCAACGCCTGGGTGAAGGCGTGCTGGCCGGTGCCCGCGACCCCAGCCACTTCAAGGCGCGGGCGGGCAAGAAACAGGACATGACCGACCTCAAGGTCGACAGCAAGTATTCCTGGCTCGAGCCCTGGTGCGCGCTGTACCACTGCGTTGGCGACACGCTTGAGCGCAAGCACGACATGCAGCCGTTCAACAGCTTCCGGCTGGGCGGCGACCTGACCCGGGTCTATGACCCGAGTGCAGAGCGTAAAAAGTAACACCACCCCTGTAGGAGCGGGTTTACCCGCGAAGAGGCCGGCACAGGGCACCGCAGATGGCAGGCCCGGCCCTTTCGCGGGTGAACCCGCTCCTACAGGGGACTAGGTATCTCCCACCTTTTTGTGGGGGGTTTGGGGGGCGCTTTGCCCTGGATGCTGTGAACAAATTAGGAGAACCGGGATGGTCTTCTCGTCCAACGTGTTCCTGTTCCTGTTCTTGCCGATCTTCCTCGGCCTGTACTACTTGAGCGGGCAACGTTATCGCAACCTGCTGCTGCTGATCGCCAGCTACATCTTCTATGCCTGGTGGCGGGTGGATTTCCTGGCACTGTTCGCCGGGGTCACCCTGTGGAACTACTGGATCGGCCTGAAAGTCGGTGCCGCCGGTGTGCGCACCAAGCCGGCACAGCGCTGGCTGCTGCTCGGCGTGGGTGTCGACCTGGCGATCCTCGGCTACTTCAAGTACGCCAACTTCGGCGTCGACAGCCTGAACGCGATCATGACGTCGTTTGGCCTGGAGCCATTCATTCTGACCCACGTGCTGCTGCCGATCGGTATCTCGTTCTACATCTTCGAGTCGATCAGCTACATCATCGACGTATACCGCGGCGACACCCCAGCTACCCGCAACCTGATCGACTTCGCAGCGTTCGTGGCGATCTTCCCGCACCTGATCGCAGGCCCCGTGCTGCGTTTCAAGGACCTGGTCGACCAGTTCAACAACCGTACCCACACCCTGGACAAATTCTCCGAAGGCTGCACCCGTTTCATGCAGGGCTTCATCAAGAAAGTGTTCATCGCCGACACCCTGGCCGTGGTAGCCGATCACTGCTTCGCCCTGCAAAACCCCACCACCGGCGATGCCTGGCTCGGCGCCCTGGCCTACACCGCGCAGCTGTACTTCGACTTCAGCGGCTACAGCGACATGGCTATCGGCCTGGGCCTGATGATGGGCTTCCGTTTCATGGAAAACTTCAAGCAGCCCTATATCAGCCAGTCGATCACCGAGTTTTGGCGGCGCTGGCATATCAGCCTGTCGACCTGGCTGCGCGACTACCTGTACATCACCTTGGGCGGCAACCGCAAAGGCACCTTCAATACCTACCGCAACCTGTTCCTGACCATGCTGCTGGGCGGCCTGTGGCACGGTGCGAACTTCACCTACATCATCTGGGGCGCCTGGCACGGCATGTGGCTGGCCATCGAGCGCGCGCTGGGCATCGACACCAACCCGCAGCGCTTCAACCCGGTGAAGTGGGCCTTCACCTTCCTGTTGGTGGTGGTCGGCTGGGTGATCTTCCGCGCCGAAAACCTGCATGTGGCCGCCCGCATGTACGGCGCCATGTTCAGCTTCGGCGACTGGCAGCTGTCGGAGCTCAACCGTGCCCAGCTCACCGGTCTGCAGGTGGCCACCCTGGTCATCGCCTACCTCACCCTGGCGTTCTTCGGCCTGCGTGACTTCTACCGCAATGCCAGACCGACGCCCACGGCGACCCCGGTGCAGGTCAACGCTGACGGCTCGATAGGCCTGGACTGGACCCGGGTGATGACCCGCGCACTGATCCTGCTGCTGTTCGTCGCCTCGATCCTCAAGCTTTCGGCACAAAGCTACTCGCCGTTCCTTTACTTCCAGTTCTGAGGTTGATGACCATGACCCGGACATTACGCATCACCTACTCCCTGTCGTTCCTCGGCCTGCTGGTCGGCATGGGCGCCTGGTCCACCGGTGGCCTGCAGAATTTCCAGCGCACCGAGCAGATGACCCTGCTCAACGGCAAGCTGGCCAAAGCCGCCGAGACCCACTACGACGCCGAGTTCCCGATCAAGCGCCTGGGCACCAACCTGTGGGCGGCAATGGACTTCAAGCTGTTCAACGAAGGCCGCCCGGGGGTGGTACTGGGCCGCGACCAGTGGTTGTTCAGCGACGAAGAGTTCAAGCCCACCGCCGGTGCCGAGCAATTGATGCAGGAAAACCTGGCCCTGATCCGTGGCGTACGCGACACCCTGCAGCAACACGGTAGCCAGCTGGTGCTGGCGATCGTGCCGGCCAAGGCGCGGGTCTACGCCGAGTACCTGGGCAAAGAGCAGCCTGCCAGCCTGCATGACGACCTGTATAACCAGTTCCATGCCCAGGCACGCCAGGCCAACGTGTTCGCACCGGACCTGATGGCACCGATGGAGCAGGCCAAGGCCCGTGGCCAGGTGTTCCTGCGTACCGATACCCACTGGACGCCTATGGGTGCCGAAGTGGCGGCGCAAACACTGGCCGAAGCGGTCAGCCGCCAGAGCCTGCTCAACGGCGCCCCACAAGCCTTCATCACCGAAGCCGGCAACACCGCCCCCTACAAAGGCGACCTGACCAACTTCCTGCCACTGGACCCGTTGTTCAGCAACCTGCTGCCGACCCCGGACAACCTGCAGCAACGCACCACTCGCCCAGTCGACACCGAGGGTGACGCCGGCGACGCGTTGTTCGCCGACAAGCAGATCCCGGTTGCACTGGTAGGCACCAGCTACAGCGCCAACCCGCACTGGAACTTCCTCGGCGCGCTGCAGCAGGCCCTGCGCAGTGACGTCGCCAACTACGCCGAAGACGGCCATGGCCCACTGCTGCCGATGCTCAAGTACCTGCAAAGCGATGCCTTCAAAAACGCCGCACCACAAGTGGTGGTGTGGGAATTCCCCGAACGTTATCTGCCAATGAAAAACGACCTCAGCAGCTTCGATCCGCAGTGGATCGCGCAGCTGAAAAACTCCCGTAAATCCGAACAAAACCTGGCCTTGTCGTCCACCCGGACAGACCACTGACTGATAGAGAGGAAACGCACATGACTACCAAGACTTCCATTGCCAAAGCCCTCACCCTCGCGGCCGGCCTTTCCCTTGCCTCGATGCAGGCCTTCGCCGGTGCCGACGCCGCGCTTTATGGCCCTAGCGCGCCGAAAGGCTCGACCTTCGTACGCCTGTACAACGCCACCAGCGCACCGGCCGCAGCATCGGTCGGCAACACCCAGATCAAACAGGTTGGTGCCCAGGCCAGCAGCGACTTCAGCTTCCTGCCAGGTGGCGACTACACCGCCCAGGTCGGCGGCAAGAGCGTGCCGGTCAAGCTGGCCTCGGACAAGTACTACACCCTGGTCAACAGCAACAACGGCAACCCGAAACTGATCGAAGAACCACCGTTCAAGAACAAGCAGAAAGCTCTGGTGCGCGTACAGAACCTGAGCGACCAGCAACTGACCCTGAAAACCGCAGACGGCAAGACCGAAGTGGTCAAACCAGTGGCCGCCAACGGCCGTGGCGAACGTGAAATCAACCCGGTCAAAGTCAACCTGGCGCTGTACCAAGGAGACAAGAAAGTGGGTGACGTAAAACCCGTCGCCCTGGAGCGCGGCGAAGCCGCAGTGCTGTACGTAACGGGTTCCGGCAACGCCTTGTCGCCGGTGTGGGTAACTCGCCCCGTGGCTAGCAACTGATTCCCCTGCCTCTCAACGACTATTGGAGAAACATGATGATCCCGGTAATTCTTTCTGGTGGTAGCGGTTCCCGTCTGTGGCCTCTGTCGCGCAAACAGTTCCCCAAACAGTTCCTGGCCCTGACCGGTGAACACACGCTGTTCCAGCAAACCATCGAGCGCCTTGTATTCGAGGGCATGGACACCCCGATCGTGGTCTGTAACAAGGACCACAAGTTCATCGTCCAGGAGCAGCTGGCCGCACTGAAGCTGGAAACCCAGGGCATCCTCATGGAACCGTTCGGCCGCAACACCGCGCCGGCCGTGGCCATGGCTGCCATGAAGCTGGTCAACGAAGGCCGCGACGAGCTGATGCTGGTGCTGCCCGCCGATCATGTGATCGATGACCAGAAGGCCCTGCAACGTGCACTGGCCTTGGCCACCGTGGCCGCCGAGCGTGGCGAGATGGTGCTGTTCGGCGTGCCGGCGACCAAGCCGGAAACCGGCTATGGCTACATCCGCTCCAGCCAGGACGCGCTGCTGCCCGAGGGCGTGGCGCGGGTTGCGCAGTTCGTCGAGAAGCCCGATGAAAAACGCGCCGCCGAGTTCGTCCAAGCCGGTGGCTATTTCTGGAACAGCGGCATGTTCCTGTTCCGCGCCAGCCGCTTCCTTGAGGAACTGAAAAAGCACGATGTCGACATCTACGACACTTGCGTGCTGGCCCTGGAGCGTAGCGAGGAAGACGGCGATGTGCTGAGCATCGACGAAGCCACCTTCGCCTGCTGCCCGGACAACTCCATCGACTACGCGGTAATGGAAAAGACCCAGCGTGCCTGCGTGGTGCCGATGTCGGCCGGCTGGAGCGACGTCGGCTGCTGGTCGTCGCTGTGGGAAGTGCACGAGAAAGACGACAACGGCAACGTCACCAAAGGCGACGTGGTGGTGCAGGACAGCCACAACTGCATGATCCACGGCAACGGCAAACTGGTGTCGGTGATCGGCCTGGAGAACATCGTGGTGGTCGAGACCAAGGATGCCATGATGATTGCCCACAAGGACAAGGTCCAAGGCGTCAAGCAGATGGTCAAGACCCTCGACGAACAGGGCCGCACGGAAACCCAGAACCACCTGGAAGTGTATCGCCCGTGGGGCTCGTACGACTCGGTGGACATGGGCGGCCGCTTCCAGGTCAAGCACATCACCGTCAAGCCGGGCGCCAGCCTGTCGCTGCAGATGCACCATCACCGCGCCGAGCACTGGATCGTGGTGTCCGGTACCGCCGAGGTGACCTGCGACGAGAATGTGTTCCTGCTGACCGAAAACCAGTCGACCTATATCCCGATCGCTTCGGTGCACCGTTTGCGTAACCCGGGCAAGATCCCGCTGGAGATCATCGAAGTGCAGTCCGGCAGCTACCTGGGCGAAGATGACATCGAACGCTTCGAGGATGTGTACGGGCGCACCTCCACCCCCATCGAGCGCGGCGTTTCGGTGAAGACCATCGCGCAGTAAATGCTGACTCGCCCCTGGGTTGACCAGGGGCGAGCCTGCTCATTCAACGCTAGGGGCTATGACGTAGATGTCGAATGGGCCACCCTCTACCTTGAAAGGTCGCTGCAAATCATCCTCCCCTTCAAATTCGAAGGATTCTGCCCTGATGCTTGTGGCGGTCATCTCAAGTTTCCGGATATGCCCGGATTTCGCATAGCCGCCATAGGTTGTGCCGCGCTTATGGACAAGTGCCCGGTTCGCCTCATCATCGATAACGACATCCCGCACGCCCTCTTGCAATGCCAGGTCGAAGTCAATGTAGACGTCCGCATCGTCGGCCTGCCCCTTGTACGCATACAACCACGCTGATTGTTCAGCGCTCCCGTAGTCCACGCCCTCTGAAACGAAATCCTCCCTTTGACCCGCCAGGCTGATGACTGCCGTCACTTCGCCCTTGGCAGGTGTTTTTTTCATTTCTTGCACAGGCTTTTGCTCAATCGCTGTATGACTCATGGCCTTGCTCCTTTTGAATAGGCATGGCGGAATCTAGAATGGATGTACCCTTTCCACTACTCGCAGCAATGCCAGGTCTGGCTTCTGGCATAGGTACTCACCGGTTACCTGACCGCTGGGTTTTAGATAGGCTGTAGCCATCCCTGCGCGCGAATGAGGCGATTACGCGATGCTGATCGGTGCCCTGCTGATCCTCACCTGGCTGGTGTTATTGTTGCGTTACCCAGCCAAGGCTCTCCCCATCTCCCTGGCGGCCGTGTGTGGCCTGGGCCTGGTGGCTTCGTTCGTCGTCTGGCAAGACAGCCGCGAAAGCAGCCGACTGGCACACCTGGCCCTGCGCCTGACCTACGCCCCCGAACACTGCCCCGCCGACCGTGCCCTGCTGGTACGCATGAAGAACGGCAACGACGTGCCGCTGACCGAACTGCGCTGGCGCGTGGCAGCGTACGCACCGGGCGATACCGTGAACCTGGCCGAGAACACCTACAATGCACCGCGATACCGAGGGCCAGGTGAATTGCAGCCGGGGGCCGAGTGGCAAGACTGCCTGCCATTGCCGCCGCTGCGTTCCGGCTATCGGCCGCAGACCCTGGAGTTCCGGGCAGAGCACCTGCAAGGTACGTTTGCCAATTGATGTGTTTCCTCCATGACAACAGGCCCCAACCATGCCCACCGTCCTGATCACCGGTTGTTCCAGCGGCATCGGCCGCGCCCTGGCCGACGCTTTCCGCGATGCCGGCCACCATGTCTGGGCCACCGCCCGCAAGCCTGAGGATGTCGAGCAACTGAGTGCCGCCGGCTACACGGCCCGGCAGCTGGATGTAAACGACGGCGAGGCGCTGGCCCGCCTGGCAGAGGAACTGGAAACCCTCGATATCCTGATCAACAACGCCGGCTACGGCGCCATGGGGCCACTGCTCGATGGTGGCGTCGACGCCCTGCGCCAGCAGTTCGAAACCAACGTTTTCGCCGTGGTCGGCGTTACCCGGGCACTGTTCCCGCTGCTACGCCGCTCACGCGGCCTGGTGGTGAATATCGGCAGTGTATCGGGCGTGCTGGTCACGCCATTCGCCGGCGCTTACTGCGCCTCGAAAGCGGCTGTGCATGCCCTGAGCGATGCCTTGCGCCTGGAACTGGCACCGTTCGGTGTGCAGGTGATGGAAGTACAGCCGGGCGCAATAGCCTCGCAGTTCGCCAGCAATGCCCAGCGCCAGGCCGAGCTGGTGCTGGCGATGGACTCGCCGTGGTGGCCTTTGCGTGAGCATGTGCAGGCGCGGGCGCGGGCATCGCAGGACAAGCCAACTTCAGCGGCGGTATTTGCCCAAGGCGTGCTGGCAGCCGTCGGCAAGTCGCCGGCGCCAGCACGGGTGCGGCTGGGGAATGGCAGTACCGCCTTGCCGCTGATGGCCCGGTTGCTGCCGCGGCGGTTGCTGGACTGGGCACTGCGCAAGCGCTTTGGCCTGCTGCGCCCGCTCTGAGTGTTCGGCTGCCTGTCCCCCGCAGAATCTATGCCTCCTCTCTAACCGTGAGCATTCTGCGGCGGCCCATCAAACGCCTGCCAGCCTCCACCCAGCGCCTTGTACAGCCCCACCAGCGCCTGCGACACCGCTGCCGAGCTGTCGATCCATTGCTCCTCGCTGGCCAGCAGCGCGCCTTGCACCGTCAGCACATTGAGAAAGTCCACCGCCCCTTCCACATACTGGCGCTGGGCGGTTTCCAGGGCGATACGGTTTTGCCGCACGGCCTCGGCAAGGTGATCACGGCGCAACTGACTGGCGTTGTACAGGCGCAGCACATCGTCAATTTCATGCCAGGCCCCCAGCACTACCTTTCGATAGTTCAGCGCGGCTTCCTGCTGTTGCGCCTCGCGCAGTTGCAGGGTGCCCTTGAGCCGGCCGCCTTCGAAGACTGGCAGCGACAACTGCGGACCGAAGGCAAACCGGCGCGAATCCCAGCCACCGAAATCCGACAGCTGCATGGCCTGGAAGCCGACACTGCCCGACAGGCGGATGCTCGGGTAGAAATCCGCCTTGGCCACGCCAATGCTGGCGGTGGCGGCATGCAGGCGGGCCTCGGCCTGGCGGATGTCCGGGCGGCGCTCGGCCAGTTCGGACGGCAAGCCGATGGCAAACTTCTGCTGCGGCGCGGGCAGCTCGCCGCCTTGCAGCAATTCGGCCTGGAGGCTGCGCGGCGGCTCGGCAGCAAGCAGGCTGAGGGCATTGATCAGGTCATCACGCCGCGCTTCCAGGCTTGGCAGGCGCGACTCGATAGACGCGACCTGGGCGCTGGCCTGGGCCACATCCAGGCGCGTGGCAACACCTTCGGCCTGGCGGTCCTGGGACAGCTTCAGGCTGTGCCGGGCGACACTGAGGTTGTCCTGCGTCACATCGAGGGTATGTTGCACGGCACGCAGCTGGATGTAATTGCCGGCGGTTTCCGAAAGCAGTGCCACCAGCACACCGCGGCGGTCATTCTCGGCCACTTCAACCGTGGCATCGGCAGCCTCGACCTGACGCCGCACACGGCCCCACAGGTCCAGTTCCCAACCGGCCACCAGGTCACCCTGCCAGAGGTTGAAGGCTTCTTTCCCGGCCTTGCCGGACGGATCGCTCAAGCCATCGGCGCTGTTACGAGCGCGGCTGTAACCGGCGTTCACGTCCACCGACGGTACTTCGTCGGCAGCCAAGGTACTGCGCAGCGCACGGCTTTGCAGCAGGCGCGCGCTGGCCATCTGCAAGTCGAGGTTGCGCTCGGCAACGCGCTGGATCAAGGCACTAAGCTTTGCATCGTGGAAGGTTTCCCACCAGCGCAGCTCCAGCGGTTCGGCCTGCGGCTGGCTGGCTGCCGCCTCGCCTTGCAATGGCGCCCACTGCTGCGGGGCCTGGCTATCTGGGCGCAGGAAGTCCGGGCCCATGGTGCAGCCGGCCAGCAGCACGGCCAGCAGCAACGGGCTCAAGCGTAATCCCGGCTTCATCGCGCGCTCACCTCTTTGCCGTCCAGCTTGTCGCCACGGGTTTCGATGGTTGCTTCTACCGACATGCCCACACGCAAGCGGGTGAGCAGTGGCTGGCCATCATCGAGAACGATC
Source organism: Pseudomonas sp. YQ_5 (assembly GCF_043103305.1). Classification (NCBI taxonomy): domain Bacteria; kingdom Pseudomonadati; phylum Pseudomonadota; class Gammaproteobacteria; order Pseudomonadales; family Pseudomonadaceae; genus Pseudomonas; species Pseudomonas sp. YQ_5. The sequence goes on from NZ_JBICJS010000063.1 coordinate 74,412, forward strand.
TTGACCGGAATGCGTTGCACCACCTTGGTGAAGTTGCCGGTGGCGTTGTCTGGCTTGACTGCGGCGAAGGTTACGCCGGTAGCCGGGGCAATGCTCTGCACATGGCCTTGCAGCGTTTCGCCGGAGAAGGTGTCGACGCTGATGCTCACCGGCTGACCCGGCTGAACGTGGGTCAGCTGGGTTTCCTGGAAGTTGCCGACCACATAGGCCTGCTGCAACGGCACCACCGACAGCAGGCGGGCACCCGGGTTGACGTAGGCCCCCACGCGCAGGGCGCGTTCGCCGACCATACCGTCCACCGGCGCTGTGATGCGGGTGTAGGACAGATCGAGCTGGGCCTTTTCCAGGCCTGCTTCGGCACGCTTGAGCTGGCCATCGGCGCTGGCCACTTGAGCCGTGAGGATGTCTACCTGCTTGCGCGCCGCGACCCGCGCAGCTTGAGCGTTGGCCAGGCGAGCTCGGGCTTGATCGACAGCGCTGCGCGCCTGCTGGGCGTTCTGCACGGTACCCGCGCCCTGCTCGGCAAGGCGGCTGTAGCGCTTGACTTCATGGTCGGCGAACGCCACCTCAGCCTGGGCCGCCTTCACTGCCGCTTCGGCCTGGGCAATCAGCGCATCCTGGCGTTCAAGCGTGGCGCGGGCATCGGCGCTTTGTGCCTGGGCTACCAGCAACTGCGCCTGCGCAGCATCCAGCGCGGCCTGGTAGTCACGGGCGTCGATGGTCGCCAGCAACTGGCCAGCCGTGACCTGCTGATTGTCTTCCACCAGCACTTGCTTGATGAAACCGGTGACTTTGGGCGCGACCACGGTGTAGTCAGCGGTCACATAGGCGTCATTGGTGCTCTGGCGGTGGTCACTGCCAAAGATCCAGGGGCCGACGAGGCCGGCCAGGACGGCCACGGCCAGCACCGAGCCGATAAAAAGGGTTTTGCGGTTGTTGGTCATTTCAATAGTTCTCGACATCATCCAGGGTTCAAGCCACCGCACGCGGCGGATAGACCCGGGTAGGCACGAAAGGAATCAGGCAGATCAGGGCCACGGCGATACAGGCCAGCACCAGATAGAGGTCGGCCGAGGTCAATACCTGCGCCTGGTCGTGAATACGCTTGGCCAAGCCAGCAGCGTTACCGTCGATCAACGGGGCGTTGCCCAAGCTGTCTACCAGGTGATTGGAATGAAAATGCCGGCGCAGGGTGCCAAGAACCTCCAGCAGGCCACCGGCGATCACGGCGGCCAGGCCCTTGACGGTGTTGAACCAGCTGGAGGCGAACGGGCCTTCCTGCGGGGTCATGCCATTGGTGGACAGCATCAGCAACGGCAGCACTGCCATCGGCTGGCCGAACACCTGCAGCAGGTAGAACGGGTAGAAGTCGCCACGGATCCACTCGCTGGTCAGCAGGCTGCTGCCAACACAGGACGCCGCCAGCATCGCCAGGCCAATGCCCAGCACCCAGCGGCAGTCCACTGCGCGGATGTTGCACAGTGCTGCTGTCAGCGGCAGGGCGATCAGTTGCGGCATGGCCACCAGCATCATCAACGGGCTGGTCTGCGCCGGGCGGTAGCCCTGGATCTGCGCAAGGTAGGCCGACGGGATGCTGCCCACACCCGAGAGCACGACCAGTACACCGGCCAGGGTCACCAGGGCGAAACTCAAGTTGCGCCGCTGCAACAAGCGCAACTGGAAGAATGGCAACGGCTCGGACCACTCGTTGTACATGAACAACACCAGCAACAGCAGGCCACCGCCCAGCAGCCAGCAGATCAGCGGCGAATCGAACCAACCCCAGCGGTCGCCCAGCGACAGGCCCAGCACAGTGCAACTGATGGCGGGCAGGCCCAGCAGTACGCCCCGCCAGTCGAACTGTTTGAAACGCTCCAGGCGCAGCGGGTCCTGCGGCAGCCCCCAGCCTACGCAGAAAATGGCCAGCAGCGAGGGCAGGATGATCTGCCAGAACGCCCATTGCCAACCGACGTATTCGGTCCATAGCCCCGCCAGTGGCGTGCCGAGGTTGGGGCCAAAGGTGGCGGTCAGGGCGTAGCAGGCCAAGCCATAGACCTTGATGCCTGGCGGCAAAAAGCGCAGGGCCACGCTCATCAGCATCGGCGGTAACGCGCCAGCGGCAAAGCCCTGCAGTATGCGCAGCAACATCAAGCTGTGCAGGTTGGGGGCGAAAGGTTGCAGCAAGCCAAGCACGGCGAACAGGCCGACAGCGCTCATGGTGAAGCGCCGCAGCGAGAAGGTCGTGGCCAGCCACGGCGCGAAAGCCATGGCCGAGACCGAAGCGGCGCTGTACACCGCCAGCAACCAGGCACCTTCATCGGCTCCGATGCCCATGGCGCCGCGGATATCGGCCAGGGAAATCTTGGTTACCGACTCGTTGAGGCCGGCGCACAGCACAGCCAGCAACACACCGAACAACCCGACCACGACCTGCAGGCCGAACGCAGCCTGCGCGGGGGCAGCCGGCGCAGGGGCGGCTGCAGTGGCGGCAGACGGGACGGACAGGGAACTCATGGACAGACATCTCCGGCAACAAATTTGCGACTGGAGCAAGTCTAAGAAGGTCGAATGCTTACGAAAACTGACTTGTCGGCAGTTTTATATTGCGTCAAACGCAATCGGGTAGCGGATGCGCACGTGCCACACGCCTTAAGGGTCCATCCTGCCGCACGCTTTCAACGTCTGCCGCAGCCAGCGATGGGCCGGGTCATTATCGAACCGCGGGTGCCACGCCTGCATGACGTTGACCTTTTCCAGTGGCACGGGGATCTCGAAAGACCGCAATGGCAGTTTCAGCCGGTTCACACTGTTCAGGATATTGGCGGGTATCGGCAAGATCAGGTCTGAGTCCGGCAGCGAAAACATCGCGGAGTGAAAACTCGTCGTGATCAGGGCCACCCGGCGCTCCACCTTGTAATTGGCCAGCGCCACGTCGATAGGCCCATTAGCGCGGCCACGGCGTGACACGCTGATTTGCGGGTAGGCGGCGAAGCGCTCAGGGGTTATCTCGTCATCGAAAACCGGGTGCCCTTCCCGCGCCAAGCCCACGAAGTAGGTGTTGAACAGGCTCTGAACCTTGATTTCGGGGCCCAGTTCAATGGCTGAGCTGATGATCAAGTCGATTTGCCCATTGCGCAGCACCGCATCATCGTCGCCGCTGCCCTCCGGCACAAAACGCAGCACCGTATGCGGTGCCTGGGCCAGCATCATGCGCAACAACTGAGCGCCATACAGGGCGATGAACAGGTCATTGGTGCGGATGTTGAAGGCACGGTCCAGGTTCACCAGGTCGACATCGTCGCGACTGCGAAATACCTGCCCGGCCTGCTCCACCAGGCCATGCACCTGCTCGCGCAAGGCCAGCGCACGCGGCGTCGGCACCAGGCCACGGCCAGCCCGCACCAGGATCGGGTCGCCCAGCGCTTCGCGGATACGCCCCAGGGTTCGGCTCATGGCTGCCGGGCTCAGGTTCATGCGTTGCGCCGCGCCAACCACGCTGCCCTCGTCGAGCAAGGCATCGAGGGCGACAAGCAGGTTCATGTCCGGAAGTTGCATGGCCGTTTTCCGTTACAGCTGTGGGGAATGCGATGGTATCAGGTTGATGGATTGCACCGGACGCAATGCGCTTGTGCGTGGTGGGCCATTTATTCAGGGAAGGATTAGGTCAAAAATGCTGCATGGCAGGTTCGGTCCTTTCGCAGGTAAACCGGCTCCTTGGTTCAGGTGTTGCGTTGGCCTGTAGGAGCGGGTTTACCCGCGAAGAGGCCGCCCAAGCCCCCAATTACATCAAGGATCCCGCATGCCCAGCCCCGTCCTGATCGCCATCGACGCCTCCCCCGCATCCGCCGCCCTGCTTACCCTCGCCCGCCGCTACTGCCGCCCGGGTGAACACGAACTGCACGTGCTGCTGGCCATCGATTCCACCTTCGCGGTGCACGAGCAACCCGCGCCCTACACCGCCGAGGAACTGGAAGAATACCCCGCCGCCTGCGTGGAACAGCAACATGCCGACCACGCCGTAGCCGAGGCCGTGCGCGAACTGCAGCAAGCCGGCTTCGCCAGCCAGGGCTGCATGGTGGCCGGGCTGCCGGTTGAAGCGATTATCGCCAAAGCGCAGGAACTGCGCTGCGAGCTGATCATCATGGGCCACCGACACCTGTCGCGGCTGGGGCGGTTGCTCGACCCCTCGATCAGCGCGAAGGTGATTGATCGGGTCAAAGTGCCGGTGTTGGTGGGACCGGCGAGTGCATGAACTGAGGGATGTGTCGCCGGTAGGATCGAGCACCGCGCGGGCGGCGCTCGATCAGCCTGGCGACCTGCATCTCAAGGCGAACTCGGCTTCACCACCACCGTACAGGTCGTCCCCGCCGCCAGCAAAAACCCTTCCGGCACGTCATCGATGTGAATGCGCACCGGCACCCGCTGTGCCAGCCGCACCCAGTTGAAGGTCGGGTTCACGTCGGCGATCAGCTCGCGGCTCTGTGGGTTGTCACGGTCGTAGATGCCGCGGGCAATGCTCTCCACATGCCCCTTGAGGCGCTCGCCGCTCATCATCTGCAATTCGGCCTGGTCCCCCACCTTCACATGCGGCAGCTTGGTCTCCTCGAAGAACCCGTAAACCCAGAACGAATTCTCGTCGACCACCGCCATCACTGCTTCGCCGGTACGCGCATAGTCGCCCTTGTGGATATTCAGGTTGGTCACGTAGCCGTCCACCGTGGCCACGATATGGGTGCGCTTGAGGTTCAGTTCGGCAGCAGCCAGTTCGGCCAGGGCCTGCTGGTAGTCAGCCTGGGCGGAGTTGGCGATGTTGCTGGCGTCGTCGCGGTTCTCCTTGGAGATCACCAGGTTGTCCATGTCGGCACGGCGCTTGGCATTGACCTTGCGCATTTCCCAGGTGGCCTTGCGCGAAGCGACCAGCGCCTTGGCCTGGTCGACTGCCAACTGGTAGTGCTCAGGGTCGATCTGGATCAGCAGGTCGCCCTTCTTCACCCGCTGGTTGTCCTTGACCGGTACATCCACCACATAACCGGGCACGTCGGCAGCGACGTTGATGATGTCGGCACGCACACGGCCATCACGGGTCCAGGGCGTGGTCATGTAGTGCAGCCACAACTGGCGACCGATGGCCACGGCAGCGACCAGCACCAGCAGGGTGGCGATCAGGCTGAAGAACTTTTTCATCGAAGGATTCTCACCAGTAGACAGTCAGCGCCATGGCGCCGAACAAGCAGACGAACAGGCTCAGGCGCAGTAGCGCCGGGTGCCAGAAGAAGCGGTAGCCATCATGGCTGGCAATGAACCGGTCCAGGCCCCAGGCCAGGCCCAGGGCAAACAGGAACATCAAGGTCATGGTGGGCATGTACACACCATGGAAGGCGATTTCACGGGGCATGGTGCAGTCCTTTCGCCGGTGCCAGTGGCGACTGTGGGTCAAGCAGGGAAGTACGGATGAAGTGCAGGTAGCTTTGCACGCGGCGCAGCACCGAGGTGTCGAAGTGCCGGGCGAATGGCTCGTCGGTGGCCTGCACGCGGGAGATGGCGTGGTCCACTGCCACCAGTGCGCGCTCGTGGTTGCTGGCGCTGGGCTGCAGGAACAGCCGGGTCAGTGCACGGCCCATGACACGGATTGCCTGGCGCCACGGCTGCGACTCGGCATAGGCCGGGTGCACCGGGGCGCGGGCTTGCTCCTTGCGCAGCTGGATGACAGCGTGGCCGATCTCCAGCACGGTGAACATCCAGCCCATCAGCTGGCTCTGCACCTGCGGCTTGCCGGCCGCCAGGCCATAGGCCTGGTGCAGCAGGTCGCGGGTGCGGCTTTCGAAGGCCGAGCCCAGACCGCGCAGGCGGCCGCTGATGGCGAACAGCACCTGCTCGCGCAACGCCTGCTCAAGGCGGCTCCACAGCCAGCGGCTGTTGGGCGGCAGGATGATCGCCCCGGCGGCGGCACAGACGAACATGCCAATCACCATGCCGATGTAGTCGTTTATGAAGGTGTACGGGTCATAAACGGTGAGGTTGTTCGGCACCGAGCCAATCGCGAAGAACACCAGCAGGCCGATGCCATAACCGGCATAGGCAGGGCGCGACGAAAGAAACGCGCCCAGCATGAACACGGGCGCCAGTACCATGCACAGCAGCGGAAAACCGTCGATCCAGGGGAACACGAAGAAGGTTTCGAAGAAGCCGACAAAAGCGCCGATGGCCGTGCCGCAAGCCATCTGGAACGATATGCGCTTGGGGTTGGGTGACGCCGCCGAAAGGCATACGGTGACCGTGGCGATCAGGGTCATCATGGCGCCGCTGGGCCAATCGCTGAGCAGCCAGTAACTGCCCAGCAGCAACAGCACTGCCGAGGCGCGCACACCCGCCGCCAGCGATACCAGCCAGCTGGTCTGCGCCACGTAGGGCTCATCCCACTGCTCGCGCTCGTGCTTGTGCGCGGCCAGCGAGGCATGGGTTTCGGCGTAGCTCAACATCTCGTCGACGAAGCGGTAAAGCAGCTCGAACGCGGTATGGAAATCAAGCAGGTCGGACTCGCTGGGGTCCGTTGCCAGGTACTCAGCCCGCAGCCCCCGCACCTGGGCCTGCAGGCCTTCCTTGTAGGCGGCCAGCTCCAGGGTCAGGCGCAGCGCATCGGCGTCAGTCAACGCCCGGCCCACATAGGGCTGCAGCAACTCCACCAAGGTGTTCAGGCCCGGTTCGATGGCACTGACGATCTGCAGCGGGCCACGGGCACGCAGGCGCTCCAGCAAGCGGTGCAAGGCATTGAAGCGCGTGGTGATGGCCATGAACTCGCTGTTCATGCGCACCAGTCGACCACTGCGACGGCGCATGTGCGGGTCTTCGAACGCGGTGACGTTGCGCAGGCTCTCAAGGCCTACTGCTTCTGCCACGAAGCGCACGTTGCTGCTCTCGAAGCGGTCCTTTTGGCTATCACCACGCAGGGCCTCCACCACCACCCCGGCAAACACGCCAAAGCGCTGGTACAGGGCGTTACGCATTGCGGCACTGGCCGACTGCGGCAGGATAGCGGCACTGACGAAGGTCGACACCAGAATACCCAGGGCGATTTCCAGCGCCCGCCATACCGCTGCCATGAACGCCTGGTCGGGGTGTTGCAGCACCGGCAGGCCGATCATCGCTGCGGTGTAGCCGGCCAGCACGAAACCATAGGCGCGGAAGGTGCGGTAGCGCATGGCACCGGCCGAGCACAGGCCCACCCACAGGGCCAGGCTGGGCAGAAACAGCTCGGTGTTCTGCGGAAAGATGGCGATCAACGCCACCATCATCGCCGAACCCGCCAAGGTACCCAGCACCCGGTAGAAGCTTTTCGCGAACACATGCCCGCTTTGCGGCTGCATGACGATGAAAACAGTGATCATCGCTGTACGCGGTTGCGGCAGCTCAAGGCGCATGGCCAGCCACAAGGTGATGAACGCAGCGGCCAGCACCTTGAAGATGTACACCCAGGTCACGCCGTCGGTGCGTGCCCAGGCAAAGAAGCCCCGGCGCCATTCCAGGCTTTGCAGCCAGCGCACGGGCAAACTGGAAGTGCTCATTCGGCGTTATCCGGCTTCTTGTCGAAAATGGCCAGGGTGGCCGGGGTTTTCGGTGCTGCCTGGCGTTCCTCTTTCGGCGCATCCTGGCCGGCCTGCAGGCCACCACCCAGGGCGGTGACCAGCTCGGCATGGGCAATCAGGCGGGCGGCCTGCACCTGCTGCTGCACCTGCTGCTGGCGGAACAGCAAGGTCTGCGCGTTGAGCACGTTCAGATAGTCGGTGAGGCCACGCTGGAACGCGACCATGGCAATGTCATAGGTTTTCTGCGCGGCGGCGACCGATTCTGCCGCGAAGTGCGACTGCTCTTTCATCGACTCGCGACGGATCAACTGGTCGGAGATGTTCTTCAGTGCGCCGACCACCGTCTGGTTGTAGCGCGCCACGGCTACGTCGTAACCGGCCGAGGCCACCCCCAACTGCGAGCGCAGGCGCCCACCGTCAAAGATCGGCAAGCTGATGGCCGGGCCGACGTTGTAGTTGAACTTGCGCCCGGTGAGGAATTCCAGCGGGCCCCCGCCGGTCGCCATGAAGCCCAGGCTGCCGACCAGGTCGACGTTGGGGAAGAAACCGGCGTGAGCGACGTCGATGCCACGCGCCTGCGCGGCCACTTGCCAGCGGCTGGCGACCACATCAGGGCGCTGGCCGACCAGTTCGGCGGGCAGGTTCGAGGGCAGTTTCAATGGCGCGGCCAAGACCAGGGCCGGGCGCTGCAACTGCGCACCTTCCCCCGGCCCTTTGCCGGCCAGCGCCGCCAGTTGGTTGCGGGTCAGGGCAATTTCTTCGTCGAGGCTGTCGAGCTGACGGTGGGTTTCCGGCAGCGGCGCTTCGGCCTGGCTGACTTCGAAATGAGTGCCGATACCGGCATCCAGGCGACGCTTGGCCAGGGCCAGGATCTGCTCCTGCTGTTCCAGTTCAGCCTTGACGATATCGCGCTGGGCAAAATGCAGGCTCAGCTGGATGTAGGCACGCACCACATTGTTCTGCAGTTCCAGCTGCGCCTGACGGGCTTCGGCCACGCTCATGTGCGCCTGGTCCACGGCCTGCTCGCTGGCATTGCGTTCACGCCCCCACAAGTCGAGGGCGTAGCTAAAGCCGATGGCAGCGTTGTTGTCCCAGGTGTTGGCACCGGACAGCGCGCCAGGGCCATAGAACTGATCTTCCGGCCAGTTGTGGCGCTTGAGCGTAGCTTGGCCGTTGGCCTGGAGCTTTTCAGCCGACTCGACCACGCCAGCCATGGCCTTGGCTTCGCGCACCCGCGCTGCGGCCATGGCCAGGCTTGGGCTACCGGCAACGGCCAGGGTAATCCAGCGGTCCAGCTGTGGGTCACCATAAGCGCGCCACCACTGCTGGTCGGGCCAGTGAGCGTCGGTCGCGGCTTCGCGAATGGCCGCGTCGGTGGTCAAGGTATTGGCTTGCAGCGTCTTGCTTTGCGGGGCGATGCCCCAGGTTCCGATACAGCCACTCAAGGTGAGGGCAAGGGCACAGGCACTGAACGCCTTGAGCGTTCTGATGATGCGACGCGGCACAGCTGCGATTTCCCGAGGAAGAAGTGAAGAGGCCGAGCAATTCTAGGGGGCGGCAGCACTGGCGATAAGCGCAGATTCCTGCGAATCTTTGTTACCAAAACGGCGATAATCCGCCTTTGGTCGAAGGCAACTTTTTCTCTTTTCTAGGTTACTTCGTGACACAATTTTGTCCTCTACCTCGAGAGTGACCCATGGACACCCTGCAAAACATGCGTGCTTTCAGTTGCGTAGCCCAATTAGGCAGCTTCACTGCCGCTGCGGCGCAACTGGATACGACCACCGCGAACGTGTCGCGGGCGGTCTCCAACCTGGAAGCCCATCTGCAAACAAGGCTGCTCAACCGTACCACCCGCCGCATTGCGCTGACCGAAGCCGGCAAGCGCTACCTGATGCGTTGCGAACAGATTCTTACCTACGTCGAAGAAGCCGAGGCCGAAGCCAGCGACGCCCATGCGCGCCCGGCCGGGCAGTTGAAGGTGCATTCGATGACCGGGGTCGGCCAGCACTTCGTGGTCGATGCCATCGCCCGCTACCGCGAAACGCACCCGGACGTGACCTTCGACCTGACCATGGCCAACCGCGTGCCCGACCTGCTCGACGAGGGTTACGACGTCTCCATCGTGCTGGCCACCGAACTGCCCGACTCGGGGTTCGTTTCGCAGCGCCTGGGCATCACCTACAGCATTGTCTGTGCCTCGCCCGCCTACATCGCCCAGCATGGCGTGGCGCACAAGCCTGCCGACCTACTCAAGCACGCCTGCCTGCGCATGGTCAGCCCGGTCATACCGCTGGAGAAATGGCTGTTCGATGGCCCGGAAGGCCAAGAGATGGTCAACATCACCAGTTCGCCGTTCATGGTGAACACCGCCGATGCCATGAAGACTGCGATCCGCAGTGGCATGGGCGTAGGCGTGCTGCCGATCTATTCGGCTATCGAGGGCCTGCGGGACGGTAGCCTGGTAAGGGTGCTGCCCGAATATCGCCTGCAGGAGCTGAACCTGTATGCCATCTATCCATCGCGGCAGTATCTGGATGCCAAGATCAAGACCTGGGTAGAGTACCTGCGCAACTCGCTGCCAGAGATTCTTGCCGCGCATGAGGCAGACCTGAAAACCCATCAGGTGCTGATCGCCAACTAAAAAGCTGCTGCATTGCGGGGGCGGACAATGGTAGGTTGCTAACCATTGATTTCGCCTGTTCCGCCCCTTTCGCGGGCAAGCCCGCTCCTGCAAGGCACCGCGCCCCCTGCAGGTGCGGGCTTGCCCGCGAAGGGGCCAGCACAGCCCAACCCCGCCTTGCAGAGAAGTTGCCCGATGAAAAAGACCGTCCTGGCCTTCAGCCGAATCACCCCGGCCATGGCCGAACGCCTGCAGCAAGACTTCAACGTGATCCTGCCCAACCCCAAGCTCGGCGACATCAGCGCCCAGTTCAACGAAGCCCTGCCCGAAGCCCATGGCCTGATTGGCGTTGGCCGCAAGCTCGGCCGCGTCCAGCTTGAGGGTGCGGCCAGGCTGGAGGTGGTGTCCAGCGTGTCGGTCGGCTATGACAACTACGACCTCGACTACTTCAACGAGCGCGGCATCGCACTGACCAACACGCCTGACGTGCTGACCGAAAGCACCGCCGACCTGGGCTTCTCGCTGATCATGGGCTGCGCCCGCCGCACCGCCGAGCTGGATGCCTGGACCAAGGCCGGCAACTGGCAGGCCACCGTAGGCCCGGCCCACTTCGGCAGCGATGTGCATGGCAAGACCCTGGGTATCGTCGGCATGGGCAATATTGGTGCAGCAGTGGCACGCCGCGGCCGCTTCGGCTTCAACATGCCGATCCTGTACAGCGGCAACAGCCGCAAGACCGCGCTGGAGCAGGAACTCGGCGCGCAGTTCCGCAGCCTGGATCAGTTGCTGGCCGAAGCCGACTTCGTGGTCATCGTGGTGCCATTGTCCGAAGCCACCCGCAAACTGATCAGCAGCCGAGAGCTGAAGCTGATGAAGCCGAGTGCGTTCCTGATCAACATTGCCCGTGGGCCGGTGGTGGATGAAGCAGCGCTGATCGAGGCGCTGCAGGACGGCACCATTCGCGGCGCAGGCCTGGACGTGTACGAGAAAGAACCACTGAGCGATTCGCCGCTGTTCAGGCTGCCCAACGCGCTGACCTTGCCGCACATTGGCTCGGCCACTGCCGAAACCCGTGAGGCCATGGCCAACCGGGCGATCGACAACCTGCGTGCGGCGCTGCTGGGCGAGCGGCCGCGGGACCTGGTGAACCCGCAGGTGTGGAAGGGCTGACCGTTTTGGAGTGCCTGTGCTGGCCTCTTCGCGGGTAAACCCGCTCCTACAACGGGTGTGAGCTGCCCTGTAGGAGCGGGTTTACCCGCGAAAGGGCCGGCCCAGGCAACCCATCACCTATTTGGCGACCACAACACCCTCAGCCCCCCTGGCCCGGGGCTTGCGAAACACCAGCACATTCCCCGCCATCACCGCCACTAAGCCGAGCAAGGCCGGCGCCGTCCACTGGTAACCCTCTGCCACCGCCGACACATTCAACGCCACCAAGGGGAACAGTACCGTGCAGTAAGCTGCCCGCTCCGGCCCCATACGCCCGACCAGGGTCAGGTAGGCAGTGAAGGCAATCACCGACCCCGGCACCACCAGGTACAGCAGCGAACCGATGTAGCGCGCATTCCACTCCATGCTGAACGGTACGCCGCTGACCACACAGAACACCGCCAGCATCACCGCCCCATAGACCATGCCCCAGGCATTGGTCGTCATCGGTTTGAGCCCGGCCTTCTGCTGCATGCTCGACAGCATGTTGCCGGCCGAGAAGCACAGCGTGCCCAACAGGGCCAAGCCAAGGCCGTACAGGGTTTCGCGGCTGGCTGCGTGATGCGAGAGCTCCGGCCAGAACAGCAGGCCCAGGCCAAGCAAGCCCAAGGCACCACCGCCAAGTACATTGCTGGCGATTTTCTGGCCGAAGAAAATTCGGGCGTTAAGCGCGTTCCACAGTGTGGCGGTTGAGAACACCACCGCGATCAGGCCGCTGGCGATCCACTGGCTGGCGCTGAGGAAGCAGATGAAGTTGACGCAGAACAGGCACAGGCCCTGGGCCAGGCAGATCTGGTGGCCCCGGCGGTTCATGGGTTGCAGCCGACGGGTCAACAACAGGAAAGCAAACAGGATCAGGCCAGCCAGGGCGAAGCGGTAGACGATCGACACCGGGATCGCGACCACGCCTAGCTGGAGTTTCAGGGCGATCCAGGTGGTACCCCAGATCAGGACGGTGAGCAGATAGAGTGACAGGTTCATGGCGGCAGTTCCTTGGGCCTTTGGAAATCGGTGCCCGGCGCTTCGCGGGTAAACCCGCTCCTACAGGGATCACCAGTGTTCTTTCGATCGGCCTCTGGCTGCTTGCACAAACTTGCGCTTTTCTTGCACCGGTAGATGTCACTCGCTCCAGTGCACAGTAGGATGGCTGGCAAGAGGACCCGCCAATGACGCCACTCAACCAGTTGCAAGTGTTCAACGCCATGCATGCCTCGCCCCACGCCAGGCTGGAGCTGAGCGCGCACCTGGGCGACGGCCTGGCGGCGGCGTTGTGGAGCAACCGTGACGATGCCCGCGACTACCAGGCACCCAGCCATCACACCCTGTCGTGCTACATCGCCGACGGCACCGGCACTTTCCGCCGCCAGCGCCCGGCCGACAAAGGTGCACCCGACAAGCTGTGCGTGATGCCGGCCGGGCAGGAATCGAACTGGGTCGTCAATGGCGCGATCCGCCTGGCGCACCTGTATGTCAGCGAGGCGCAGTTCGCCTTGGGCTGTGTGCGTCTGCTCGACCGGGAACCGCGCGAACTGCAACTGCAGGAAGCAACCTTTCTGGACGACCCGCAGCAGGCTGCACGCTTTCGTCAATTGATCCAGCTGGATTGGAGCGAACCCGGCGAGCGCCTGCTGGCCAGCAGCCTGGCGCACGAGATCGTTGACCATGCGCTGCTCAGCCAGGTCGGGTTGCGCCACGGCCTGCGCCTGAAAGGCGGGCTGGCGCCAAACCTGCGCCGGCAACTGGCCGACTACATCGAGGCAAGCCTGGACCAGCCCATCACCCTGGGCGAGCTGGCGCTGCGCTGCAACTTGTCCGAATACCACTTCGCGCGCATGTTCCGCGCCAGCTTTGGGCTCCCGCCGCACCAGTATCTGCTGGCCCGGCGGCTGCACCGGGCATGCCAGCTGTTGCGGCTGGGCGTGTTACCCCTGGGGGAGATTGCCTTGTTGTGCGGGTTTGCCAGTGCCAGCCATTTCAGCAACCGGTTTCGGCAGGCCCTGGGTGCCACACCTGGCGAGTACCGCAGCGCCTTTGTCATCTGAAACCGGGTCCGCTCTGCGGCCCCCGATGACCTAGAACTCGAAGGTGCTCGACAAACTTACCTGCCGCGCATCGCCGACCGCCACAAAGTACTGGTTCACCGCCGAGCTGTAATACACCTTGTCGAACAGGTTCTTCACGTTCAGTTGCAGGCGCACGTTGTGCTCGTCGAGTTGGGTCTCATAGGTGGCAAACGCATCAGCAACGGTATAGCTCGGCAAGTCGAAGGTATTGGTTGAGTTACCCGAACGCTCGCCTACATAACGGGCCCCGGCACCGAAGCGCAGCCGATCCCCCCCGAACAGGCTGCCAAAGTCATACACCGCCGACAACGAGCCACTGTGCCGGGCCACGTTCTGCAGGCGGTTGCCCTGAAGATCAGGGTCCTTGGTTACCTTGGCATCGGTCAGTGCATAGCTGCCGATCAAGCTCCAGCGCTCGCTGAGCTGGCCGGTCACGTCGAGCTCCACACCGCGTGAACTGACCTCACCCGCATTGCTGTAGACCGTCTCGCGGGTGATGGCGTCAATGTTCGAAACCAGTACATTGCGTTTGGTGATATCGAACAACGCCAGGGTGCCCGTGATACGGCCCGGCATGTCGAGCTTGGCGCCCAGCTCCCACGCCTTGCCCTCCTCAGGTGCCACCGAGGCGTCGAGCACAACATTGCCGGTCAGCGGCGCGATGGTCGAGTTGGGCTTGAACGACTCGCTGTAGCTGCCATACAACGAGAGCTGGTCGTCGACTTTGTAAACGATACCGGCGTGAGGTACCCAGGCCTGGCCACTGCTGTCGGTATTGGCCTTGAACGGGCGACCGCGGCCAGCGTACTGGTCGTACTGCTGGAAGCGGGTTCCTGCTACAAGGATCCAGTGGTCATCGAGGTGCAGCGCGTCCTGCACGAACAGCGCATCGGTGCGCAGCTTGTCGGTCTGGTCGCTGTCGCTGGCGCGTACGTTGGAACCCTCCACTTCCTGTCCGTAGACCGGGTCCAGATAACTGAACGTGGACTGCGGTGTCTGGCGGATCAGGTCACCGCGAAAGATCTTGCGGTCTTCATGGTCGATGCCGAACAGCAGGTCATGCTGCATCCCCGCCAGCTCGACATTGCCATTGAGGCTCAGCGTCACGAACTGGTCACGGCTCATGGCATTGTGGGTGCCGTCGATGCTGCGTGTCAGCGTGCCTTGTGTTTCGTTGACGCCGGTCACGCGAACCTGGCTGGCATCGTAGGTCTCACGATTGAAGCTGTAGCCGAAGTGCAGCTTCCAGTCATCGGCCAGTTGATGGTCGACTTCCAGGCGATACAGGTCGGAGCGCCCTTCCATGTCGTTGAACGGATCGTCCAGTCGGCGTGTGGCGGGGATATTCAGCGGGTGGCCGTTGTTGCCGAACGCGGTGCCACGGTCGAAGGGGTAGAGAAATTCACGGTGCTCGTAGGCCAGCACCACCTGGGTGTCTTCGCCCAGCCATGCCAGCGACGGCGCCACCAGCGATTCGCGGTGCACGCCGTAGTTGCGCCAGTAGTCTTCGTCTTCGTGGTCGACGATCAGGCGGTAGGCGAAGTTGCTGTCACCCAGTGCGCCCGTGCTGTCGAGCCCGCCACCACTGCCGTTCTTGCCGCTGCCATAGGTCGAGCCGCGCACAGTCAGGGCGTTGTACTGCTGCAACTGCGGACGCTTGCTGACCACGTTGATGACCCCACCCGGGTCCTGGATACCGTACAGCAGCGAGGCAGGCCCCTTGAGCACTTCGACCCGCTCGGTGCTGGTGTTGAGGTTGCGACCCTGCACCACGGGCATGCCATCACGCATGATCGAGCCGTCGCGATTGTCGCCGAAGCCACGTTTCATCACCGTGTCGGATGTGCCGCCGAAGTTGTTGCCCTGAGTAATGCCGCTGACGTTGGCCAGGGCGTCATCGAGGTTGCGCGGGGCCTGGTCGCGGATGACCTGGGCCGGTACCACGTTGATTGCCTGGGGGATGTCCTGGTTTGGGCCCTGCCCGCGCATGATCGAAGCGCTGGCCGGTGGCTGATAGCTGTAGTCGTCCAGTTGCGAGGTCACGGTGGTGGCCTGCAAGTTGAGGGCTCCGGAGGTGTCTGCAGGTTCGAGCGTCAAGGTACGTGCGTCGACGCGGCGCCAGGCCAGCCCAGCATTGCCCAGCAGTTGTTGCAGCGCCTGCTCGGCGCTGAACCGACCATTCAGCGCCGGCGCTTGCACGCCCGGCAGCTCGAGGGTGTAGACCACGCTCTGGCCAGCGGTACGGCTGAAGGCGTTCAGAGCCTGGGCCAAGGGTTGGGCCGGCTGGGCAAAGGTATAGGCCTGCAGCTGCTCGGCCGCGCTTGCCAGCGGGGCGACAGCGAAGACCGGGAGCGCAGCAAGGCCGAACCAGAGAGGGACGCAACGCGGGGAGAACTTCATGGACGCTGACCTGTGGGAGGGTGATTATTGCGAATCAATCGCACTTTCACTCATTACACGGATACCACGTGCTGTTACCTCACCTGTGCCTGGAAATATTTTTGCTGTGCCGGCCTCTTCGCGGGTAAACCCGCTCCTACAGGGGGGCGCGCAACACTGTAGGGGCGGGTTTGCCCGTGAAGAGGCTGGCACAGGCAACTACCGAACCAGGGTCAAACGCCCCAACACGGTCTGCCGTGAGAAACCCATCACCTTGCCCAGCGAATCCAGCGCCAGCAGCGGCTCGGCCACCGGGAAGCTGCCGCTGACCTTGCGCTGCCCCAGGTCACCATCGAGCAACAGGATGCGCCCTGGGTAATAACGCCCAAGGTCTTCGATCACCTGCGCCAGCGGTACCTGGTAATAGTTCAGCCACCCCTGGCGCCAGGCCAGGCGGTTGTCACTGTCCACCGCCAAGGTGTCGCCTACCCTGCCTGCGCGGTAGGTCACCTGCTGGTTGGCAGTCAGTTCTCGCACCAAAGTGCCCTGCGCGGGGCTGACGCCCACACGCCCGCTGCGCACCGTCACCTGGGCGCCCTCGCCTTGCGCACGCACCTCGAACTGGGTGCCGAGCACCCGCACTTCACCGCCGGCAGCTTCCACCAGGAACGGCTCACCGGTATGGGTAACCTCGAAGAACGCCGCGCCATGCAGCAACCGCACACGGCGCTCACCCTGGGCGAAATCGACCGCAATGGCGCTACCTGCATCAAGCGTCACCTGCGACTGATCGGCCAAGGTCACCTGGCGGATCTGCCCGGCACTGCTGTAGTCCGCCTGCAGGTCCTGCAACCAGTACCCCGGGTGCCAACCACCTGCGACGCCCACTGCCAGCACCAGGCAGGCTGCCAACGCCAGCCGTGCCACCCGCCGCCAGCCGCCACGCGCCGGTGGTCTGGCCATGGCATCGAGGTAGCGCTGCAGGGCGTCCTGTTCTTCGTCCGCCAGCCGCGCTGCCGGGGCGGCGCTTTTCTGCCAAAGCACCTGGGCCTGTTCGTAGGCTGCGCGGTGTGCGGGGTCGGCCAGCAACCAGCGCTTGAATGCCGCGCCTTCGGCTTGCCCAGGTTGCTCGTTGATCCGGTTGAACCATTGCAGGGCAGCCTGAAACTGCGCTTCGGTGATCGGCGGTAAACGGCTCATCGACGGGCGCTCCCTGGCCGGCGTGGGGTGGACGCGGGCTCGGCAACACTCGCCTTGCACGCTTCAAGGGCGCGCATCATATGCTTTTCCACGGCGCTCTGTGACAGCTGCATGGCTTTGGCGATCTCGCTGTACTTGCAGCCGTGAATGCGGTTGAGCAGGAAGATCTGCCGGGTGCGCTCGGGCAAGGCACGCAAGGTGGCCTCGATACGCTGCAAGTCGTGGTCGACCTCCACGGCCTGCTCAGGGGCCTGGGCCAGGCTCGCCTCGCTCACCGGCACAGCCGCTTCGGCCACGCGTTCGCGGCTACTCTCGCTGCGCAGGTGGTCTATGGCCAGGTTGCCCGCGCAACGCAGCAGGTAAGTGTCCAGCGCCTCGACCTTGACCTCGGGGCGACGCCAGAAACGCAGGAACAACTCCTGGACCAAGTCCGAAGCGGTGGCGCGGCAGCCGACCCGACGGCTTACCAACGCCTCCATACGCGCACGCTGGGCCTCGAACACCTGGACGAAACGTGCACGCCCGCCTGCGCTGTCAGCGTCAGGCTCGATGATATCCCTTGGCTCGCTCACGGGGGTCACACGGCAAACACGACGAGCATCGGACCCAGCACCACGCTGACGGCGGCCAGGCCCAGCAGCAGACGAGGCTGGTACGGCAGGCCGAACACCCACAGTGCTACCCCGGCCATCATCACCGCGGTCCACTCCACCAAGCCGAGGGCCCAGCCACGCTGGTGCACGCTGAACACCAGCGACAGCATCAACAGCAGCCAACCTGCAACACGCAACAGGTGCAAGTGGCGGGGGTGCGGCTTGCGCCCGAGCAAGTCGCTGAAGTGCTTTTCCATCGCCAGGCACAGCGCAACGAAGCCTGCAAAGGCGATCAGTGCGTTACCCAGCATCAGCTCACCCCCACCGTTTCAATGCTCGGCTTTTTTGTCGTACGCGCCGCGCGCTTGGCTACAGGCGTGGGGCTGGCCAGCATCTTGCGGGCCAGCCAAGCCAGAAACAGGCCGGTCCCCAGGGCTGTCAGGTCGAAGCCGGCCATGGCCCAGTCGCCCTCCAGTACCGAATGGTTCAAGCCCCGGTCCGTCGTCAGGCCATTGAGCAACGGCAGCAGGGCGAAGGCCAGCGCACCCAGCGCCAGTTGCTCGCCCCAGGCCTTGCGCCCGCTACGCAGCACGGCGTGCACCAGCGACAGGCCCCAGGCGATGAAGAAAGCATTCACCTCCCAGTCGGCCCGACCTTCGACAGCCATGGGCACCAGGCGGTTGGCCCAGAAGAAGCTCGCCACCGCCAGCAACAAGCCGCTCATGCTGGCCATATTGAGCACTTCGACCAGGCGCAGCTCACCTGGCACAGCTCCGCTCTTGGCGTGCTTAAGCTGGCGCTTGCCCAACCACATGACCAACCCGGTACCAATCACCGCAGTACCGGCCACGCCAAAGAAGAAATACAGCCAGCGCAGCCAAGGCCCGGCGAAGTTACCCATGTGCAGGCCGGCGAAACTGAAGGCGGTCATCATTAGCCCGCTCTCTGGCTTGCCCTGGCTCAACAGCGCACCACTGGCCCCATCGAATGTCCAGTTGGCGCTACGCCGATAAGCCACGTGGTCGGCTGCCGATTGCGTGAAGGTGACGCGGGCATTGCTGTCGCCCGGGTTCTGCACCTGGATGTTGCCGATACGCGCCCCCGGCTGCAGCTCCTGCACCTTGCCGTAAAGGCTCGGCAGCGCTACCAGCGGCGTGGCCACCTGGGCCGCCTTGGGCGCATCATTGCGGCCAAACAGGTCATTGAAGTATTTGCCGGTGTCATTGCCGTAGCTGGCCATGATGCCTGCCGGCATCACCATGTACATGAACAGCACCAGGCTGCTGTAGCTGATCATCAGGTGGAACGGCAGCACCAGCACGCCGATGGCGTTGTGCCCGTCCAGCCAGGAGCGCTGCCCCTTGCCAGGGCGGAAGGTGAAGAACTCCTTGAAGATCTTCTTGTGGGTAATGATGCCGGTGACCAACCCCAGCAGCATGATGAACGCGCAGAACGTCGATAGCCAACGGCCAACCGGGTAAGGCATCTGAAGCTGGAAGTGGAAGCGGTAGAAGAACTCACCACCGCGGCTGTCACGTGCTTCCACCGGCTGGCCGGTCTGGGTATCGAGGGTTTTTCTGACGAAGCCACGCGGGCCGCCACTGGGGTCGCGGTAGCCCACACTCAAGGCGGCCTCCCGTTCGTTCGGCATGCGAATGAACCAGGTACTCGAATGCCCTGCATTGTCCTGCAGGTAACGTTGAGCGACTGCCAGGCTATTGATCGGGTCCAAAGCATGGCTGCGTACTTCAGGCTGTGACCAATGAGTGATTTCTTCCTTGAAGTACGACAGCGTGCCGGTAAGGAAGATGGCGAACAACAGCCAGCCGAAGATCAGGCCAGTCCAGGTGTGCAGCCAGGCCATGGCCTGGCGGAAGCCTTCTTTCATGCGTTTTTCATCCAGTAGGCAACGCCGCTGATCACGCTCAGCAGCAGGCTTGGCGCCAATACGCCCAACCAGGCGCGAAAGGCGCTGCGGCAGGCAAAACACCAGATGAACGCCAGCAGGTAGAAGACGAACGACAGCAGCAGGCCGATGAGCGTGGCATCGACCTTTGGCAGTGGGGCCAGCAAGGCAATACAGACGCTCGCGAGGGACGCCAGCAGATAACCGCCCAGCAGCGCGGCGAAGCTACGGGATGTCACGGCCAGGCGATAGCTGAGCGGGAGGCCGGCGATTTTGCGCGTCATGACGGGGTCCGGGCGTTTTCGAGATTACAATAATAATGATTTCAATTCTCATAATCAAAGCTCAGGACTATCTACCTGCTTGACCGCGATAGCGGCGCGTCGCAGTCCGCCAATCTGCAACAAGAAATTTATTTTCCAAAAGGGCTTGAATTCGTCTCGCGCTTGCCTGACCTTAGAGTCAAGAGGCGCAGAAATTCCAAGGGTCTCAAGGGCCTAGGCGCGTCTCCATGCGAGCAAGCTGAATAAGGATTGAATCATGCAAATCCAGGTCAACAGCAGCAACGATTTCGACGGTAACGCCCGGCTCGACCAGTGGGTCCGCAGCACACTGCAGAACTCGCTGGAACGTTACGAAGAAGACCTCACCCGCATCGAGGTTCACCTGCGCGACGAGAACGGCGTCAAGCCCGGACCGCATGACAAACGCTGCCAGATGGAGGCTCGCCCGAAAGGCCACCAACCGATTTCCGTGACCCACACCGCCAGTTCGCTGGACCAGGCAGTCGACGGTGCCGCCACCAAGCTCAATCACGCGCTGGAGCACTTCTACGGCAAGCTGCGCAGCAAGCGCGGCGTCTTGGAACTGAGTGACCCAGACGCCTGATCGGCATAGCAAAACGCCCGGCCTTGAGCCGGGCGTTTTCGTTTGTGCCGATCAATGGCGCTGAACCAACGTGCGAACGTCCCGGTCAACCTCTGCATTCACTCAACGCAGAAGCAAGACCATGAATAACCCATTCGAACGAATCAGTGCTGCATTCGCCCCCGAATACCGGGTGAACCTGAGCATTGCCAACCTTGACGGCAGCATCATGCTGACCCTGTCCGACGACGCCGGCGTGGTCGCCAAGCGCCTCATCACACAGGCCCAGCGCAACGACCCGGTGCGCCTGCAGCGGGTGATCGACAGCATCCGCCTGGGCTTGGCCATCGAGTTGGGGCAGAACCCTTTGCAGGTGTTGGCAGCACTGACCCGCGACCCGAACACAAACGTCCGGCCATTCGCGGCAGTCAGCATGACCAACTGACTCAGCCCAACCCCCCCAGCATCCGCCCGATCTCACGCTCCAGGTCGGGCAGGCGCAAACCAACTACCCGATGCGCCGGGTCGAAGGTACCGGGTTTATCGAACAGGCCGAACAGGCCTTGGTCGTAGGTCGGTTCCTGATTCTGTTTCAACCAGTGCAGCGACTCTTCGAGCAGCGTGCGGCTACGTATCACGTCCAGTCCGATCACATCGGCAACTTCGGTGACATGCACAGCATCGGGGTCGAGCTTCAGCGCAGTCTTGAGATGGGCATGTACTTGTTCGGTGGTCACACTCATTGCTGTCTCCTTTGGCGCCCCATGACCGCAACCCAATGTTGCGATTCTTTCCCGAGCGCCAGCCAGGATTCAACAACCTGCACCGCAGGCCTTGGCACTGGGTAAGTAGCCCCTTTACTTGCCCTCTTCCACTGCCTTGCCATTGGCGTCCAGCACCTTGGTCGAGGGGTAGCGGTACGAAGCGTAGCGCACCACCAGGATCGAGAACGCCAGCAGCAGGATGCCGCCGCACAGGTACAGCAGCCCTTCGTCCGGTGCCTTGTGGTGCGAAACATCGCCGATCAGCAGGCGAGTGAGCGCGGTGATTGCCACGTACAGCAGGAAGCGGATCGGCATGTGGTTGGTCTTGAAGTAGATCCCCACCATCGCCCCCAGCTCCAGGTAGATGAACAACAGCAAGATGTCATCGACACTGATCCCGCCCTTGCCCAGCATGTCCAGGAACGTCACGACTGCCGCGTAGGCGGTGATGGCGCCAATGCCGAACAGCGCCAGGTAATGGAACGCCTCGACGCACAGGTTGCCCAGCGAGTCGGCCGAGCCGTGCAGGCCCTTGCGCAGTTTTTCTGCCCATTTGATGTTCACGATGTTCCATTCCCCGATACGTCTTTAAGGATGATGCGTCGCTGATGTGACGCTTGTGCCATGCAGTTAAAGGGCCAAGCCCCTGTCTTGGAAGGCGACCGATTGCCGCAAGGCACCTTGAGGCATGGCGCATTGCAGAAATACACGCCGTGCTTGGGGGAAAAATCAGATTTAACCCCTTCCTTGTAGGGCATTTCCCAAAGATACTCCCTGCCATTGTGGCGTTCGGGCATGCGCACTAGTCTGGGGTCGTCGCTGCCAGTCAGCGATCGGCTTTGACAGGCCGCCCTGAACTAACCACATGGCTTTGCCTTTATGGCAGCTGTCATGGGGCACCTCGTGTGCGCCGGCTTTTGGTTCTGTTCACCGGTCTGTCAACCCATGTACAGCTGCCGCCTCATTGTTTGACAGCAGGAGGTGGTGGCCCCAACTTTGAACAGGCCTTCACCATGCTGAAAATAGTTCCCGATCCACCCCACACCCCCCATTCCCTCGAAGACACCCTGATCCAGGCCACCGACTACGCGTTGTGCGCAGCTACCGTGGTGCATCAGGCGTTGCTGCTTCAGCCCAAGTCACCGGTTTCGATCCTGATGATGACCTCGATGCATGAACTGGAGGCGCTCCGGGCTCTGCTTGAGTCGGCACTGGTTCAGTTGCAGATGCCCGCTGAGCCCAGGACTTCGCACTAAGGCTGGTTTATGCGCCGGGAGGGCCGGCCTCTTCGCGGGCTCCCACAGGATCACCACAGTCTTGAAGACTTGCACAGTACCTGTGGGAGCCTGTGGGATCCTGTGGGAGCGGGCATGCCCGCGAAAGGGTCGGCCCAGGCACTAGAGAAACTTCAGGGGATTGAACAATGACAACAGAAGACACCCAATTCACCGTCGGCAAGACCACTTTCTATCAAGGCGAAAACAGCACCCATCCACTGTTCCGCATCGAGCCCGGCATCCCCTGCAGGGACGCCCGCGAGCAGTCGTCGGAATTGATGGGCTATGTGCGGGAGTTGACCATCACAGGCCTGATGGAGGAGAGGCCCATGATGATCTGGGCGGCCCATTATCTGAGTGCCATGGCCAAGGCGCTTATGGATGATGCCGAGTTGGGTATGAAGCCGTGAGGATTTCACTTCAGGTTGGATGAAGGCCTCTATGTGTTTGCCGCAGCAGTTTCAGCGCCTGTGAGATCGAGCGCCGCCCGCGCGGCGCATCGCGAGCAAGCTCGCTCCTACATTTGTTTCGGGCCAGTATCGCCTGTGCCTACGCGCGCGGCCGCCCTGTTTGTCCCCCACGATATCGAGGTGAGCGCCAAGGGGACGTGCGCGTCTGCCCCAGGAATAATTGGCCCGAAACAAATGTAGGAGCGAGCTTGCTCGCGATGCGCCGCGCGGGCGGCGCTCGATCTACGCAACACCGCAAAAACCAAGGCAGGCGCCTTGCCGCCCTGACACAATCGGCCGTAGCCCCCCACAGAAAAGCTTGACCGCCAACAAAGCATCTACATCTACAGCGCATGCCTTGAGCCAGACTGCTTTCCTTGCGATCACGTGCCTGACGCAAAATCCAGCCGTTAACGCCCCCGTAGGAGCGGGTTCACCCGCGAATAGGCCGGACCTGCCGGCCAATATCCCCCCGCCATTCACCGTCGCAGCCGCCACCGCATTCGCCCGGTCTATACCACGCTACAATTTCTGCTTGCGCACCAACCAGCATTGCCATTACTGTATATAGATACAGTAAATCGCAACACAACCAGCAAAAAGGCATAGAGGTGATGAATGGCCGTCGAAGTGGTGTACCGCAGCAGCCGCGACCCGGAGCGCTTGTTCATGGATAAGGCCGAAGCAGACCGTCACGACAAAATGCTCGAACTGGCCGAGCGCCTGGCAGAAGTACTGCACAAGGCGGTGCCGTCGCTGACTGAGCAGCAGGTCGAGGAAGCCGGTATCTACATGGCAAAGAACCGTGACGTGTTCGCCCGGGCGTTCAAAAGCCAGCCGGATGCGTTGGCCGAGTTGCTTGAGGATCCTGCTGCCGAGTGATCTGAAGGTGCGGGAGCGGGTTTGCCCGCGAAGTGGTCAGCAACACCATCATCAACCTTCAACCATATAACAACCGCTCCGCCAACATCTGCGCCACCCTTGCCGGCGAACGCTTCTCCGCCTGCGCATGGCCAAACACTTCGGTCAGCCGTGAAGGGATCCGCGCCAGGTGCGCAGTAATTGTGCGCTGGTCTTCGCCACGGTGGGTGAGTGCCACATAGATCAGCCCACCGGCATTGATCACGTAGTCAGGTGCATACAATATGCCGCGCGACTCCAGTTGGTCTGCCACCTGCAAGGTAGTCAGCTGGTTGTTGGCTGCCCCCGCTACTGCCGCACAACGCAGTTGCATCACGCTCTGCCCGTTCAGTACCGGGCCCACGCCGCAGGGTGCAAAGATATCGCAAGGGGTACTGATCAACGCATCGTTGGTCACCGGTTTGGCATCGAACTGCTCCATCGCCAGCCGCACCCGCCCCGGGTCCAGGTCGCTGACCAGCAGCTCCGCGCCCACCGCATGCAATTGCTCCGCCAGTGCATAACCGACATTGCCCAACCCCTGCACCGCTACCCGCAAGCCTCTCAGGTCATCGCTGCCCAGCCGGAACGAGGTAGTGGCACGTATGCCTGCGAATACCCCCATCGCCGCATGCGGCGATGGGTCGCCCGAGGCAGTGGTGCTGGTCACATAGGGAGTGCTATGGGCAATGCAGTCCATGTCCAAGGTGGAGGTGCCACTGTCCACGGCAATGATGAAGCGCCCATTCAAGGTATCGATGAAGCGGCCAAAGGCTTCGAACAGCGCGGCGCGGTTTTCCACATGGGGGTTGCGCATGATCACCGCTTTGCCACCCCCCATCGGCAAGCCGGCCAGCGCTGCCTTGTAGCTCATGCCCTGAGCCAGGCGAATAGCGTCGGTCATGGCGCTTTCGTCATCGGCGTAAGGCAGGTAACGGCCCCCCCCCATGGCCGGGCCCAACTGCTCACTGTGGATTGCCACAACGGCTTTCAGGCCCGTAGGCGGGTCATTGAACAGGTGCAGTGACTGGGTACGGGTGCTTTGCATCAGCGCGAACATCGACCGGCTCCCCTACGAGGTGCTCCTTCCAGTATAGGCACGGCCTCGGCGTTGACGCCGCCGCCGGACCACTGGACGAAACCGCGCGCCACGGCTAATACTCAAGCGTGTGTGGAGATGCCCCATGAAGCCACGTCAAGCCTGCCTGGCCTGCCTGGAACGCGAGCCTGTCGACCTGCTGGAAGCCGCATTGTGGATTGCCGCCGAGCACGACCCTGGTGTCGAGCCCGCGGCCAGCCTTGCTGCGCTGCACGACCTGCAGCGCGAGATAAGCGCCAACCTGCCGATGCTTCCACTATGCGAACTGGCCCAGCCACTGCTGCGCCAGCTCAATGCGCTGGGCTTTCAGCAAGATGAATACCACCCCTTGCGCCCGCATGCAGCAATGATGGACAAGGTACTGCAGCGCCGCCGGGGCCAACCCCTGACACTGGCCATCCTCGCTCTGGAACTGGCCAGGCGCCTGTCCATACCGCTGGAGGGTGTGGGCTTCCCTGGCCATTTCCTGCTGCGCGTGCCGGGTGCAGACCACCTGCTCGACCCCTGCGGCGGCCGGCGCCTGTACCCCAGCGACTGCCGCGAGTTGCTGGCGCGCCAGTTCGGCCCGCACCAGGCGCTGACAGCAGAGCACCTGCGCAGCGCCAGCCCGCTGCAAATGCTGCAACGCCTGTCACGCAACCTGCGCCAGCTGCACATCAGTAACGACAACCACCTGGCGGCGTTGATCGATGCAGAGCGGATCATGCTGTTGGGCCCGGTGCAGGTGAGCGACTACATGACCCGCGCCTCGCTCTACCATCATCTGGATTGCCCGCAGGCCGAACGCTTCGACCTGGAGCATGCGTTGCTACTGACGGAAGACCCGGTCCAGCGCCTGAAGCTGTCCGAGCAAATCGGCAAGCTTCCGGCGGCGAACCGTTCACTTCACTGAGCCGGGCTGTCCGGCTGCTGGGCGGGGTGGGCCTTGGCGAACGCCGGGTGCGCGGCCGCCAGTGCGGCAACCCGCAGGATGCGTGGGAAGCTGCCGAGGTCGATGTTGAAGCGTTCGGCCGCGTACAACTGCGGGATCAGATACACATCCGCCAACCCAGGTGTTTCACCAAAGCAGAAACCATGATCGCCAATCAGTTGCTCCACTGCCGCGAGCCCTTGGCTGATCCAGTGGCCGATCCACTGGTTGACCTGCCCCTCGTCCTGACCGGCCTGGCGCAGCCGGTTGAGTACGCTGACGTTGTGCAGCGGATGAATGTCGCAGCCAATGATGGCCGCCACACCCCGTACCTTGGCCCGTGCCTCGGCTGTGGCTGGCAGCAACGCAGGCTGTGGATAAACCTCTTCCAGGTACTCGATGATCGCCGGCGACTGCACCAGCACCTCACCACCGTCGGTGCGCAAGGCCGGTACGCGGCCCTGCGGGTTGACGGCTACATAGCCCTCACCGCGCTGCTCACCCTGCAGCAGGTTGACCGGCAGGGACTGGTAAGCCAGCCCCTTCAGTGCCAGGGCAATGCGCACCCGGTAGGACGAGGTGGAACGGTAATAGGTGTACAGCTCCATACCCCTGCCTCCTCAGTTGGCTGCGATGACCGTGCCGCGGCATTCACCGAAACCGATGCTGGCCACGCCGTCACGTGTGCAGCGGGCACGCAGGATGATTTCGTCGCCGTCTTCGAGGAATTTACGCACCTCGCCGCTGGCCAGCTCGACCGGCAGTTTGCCGCCTTCGGTGATCTCCAGCAGGCTACCGAACGAACCCGGCGTGGCGCCCGACAGCGTGCCCGAACCGAACAGGTCACCCGGCTGCAACTGGCAGCCGTTGACGCTGTGGTGCGCCACCAGCTGCGCCACGGTCCAGTACATGCTGCGGGTGTTGCTCAGGGTCAGGCGGTGCGGGGCAATGCCCTGCTCGCGCATGCGCTCGGTCAGCAGCAGCACTTCGAGTTCGATATCGAATGCACCGCTGGCCTGGTCGCGCTTGTCCAGCAGGTACGACAGTGGCTGTGGGTCGCCTTCCGGGCGGGCCGGCTGGGCGCAGCGGAACGGCTCCAACGCTTCGGCGGTGACCACCCAGGGCGAAATGGTGGTGATGAAGCTCTTGGACAGGAACGGCCCCAGTGGCTGGTATTCCCAAGCCTGGATATCGCGCGCCGACCAGTCGTTGAGCAGGCACAGGCCGGCTACGTGCTCGGCGGCATCGCCTACGGGAATTGCCTGGCCCATGTCATTGCCCTGGCCAATCCAGATACCCAGCTCCAGCTCGTAGTCCAGGCGAGCGCAAGGGCCGAAGCTCGGCTCGGTGTGCCCCGCCGGCAGGGTCTGGCCCTTGGGCCGGCGTACGTCGGTGCCGGACGGGCGGATGGTGGAGGCGCGGCCGTGATAACCGATCGGCACGTACTTGTAGTTGGGCAACAGTGGGTTGTCGGGGCGGAACAGCTTACCCACGTTCTTCGCATGCTCGATACCAACGTAGAAATCGGTGTAGTCACCGATCTGCGCTGGCACGTGCAGCTGGCAGTCGCTGGCCGGGAGCAGCGCCGGCTTCAGGGCCGCCTGGTGTTCGCTGTGCTCACCAAGCAGCACCTGCAAACGCTCGCGCAGGGCTACGCGGGCATTGCGGCCCAAAGCGAAGAATGCGTTCAAAGACCCGCCGCGGGTGGCTTCAACGGCGGCCTTGGCCGCCCCGTCGAACAGCCCGGCGGCCAGCACCGCCTCCAGGTCGAGGATCGCGTCGCCGATGGCCACGCCACAGCGCCTGGCTTCACCCGGCCGGCTGAAGATGCCCAATGGTAAGTTCTGCAGGGGGAAGTCGCTGTGCCCGTTGGCGTGCTCGACCCAGCTACGGGCATTAGCAGAGTGGTTCATGGATTATCTCCGGTTCGGGTTGAAGGTGCTCGGCAAGGTCGCCCAGCAACTATCGTAGTCGGCCTGCAATTGCGGGCACTCAAGGGCTTGCAGGCTCGGGCGCAACACCTGGCTGGTCTCGAACATGAAGGCCATGGTGTTGTCGATCTTGTGCGGCGCCAGATCGGCGGCAATGGCCTTTTCACAGGTTTCGGCGTCGGGGCCATGGGCACTCATCACCCCGTGCAACGAGGCACCACCCGGCAGGAAGCCCTCGGCCTTGGCGTCGTAGGCGCCATTGATCAGGCCCATGAACTCGTTCATCAGGTTGCGGTGGAACCATGGCGGACGGAAGGTGTTCTCGGCCACCATCCAGCGTGGCGGGAAAATCACGAAGTCCATGTTGGCCATGCCATGCACGCTGGTGGGCGAGGTGAGCACAGTGAAGATCGAGGGGTCCGGGTGGTCGAAGCTGACCGTGCCGATGGTGTTGAAGCGGCGCAGGTCATACTTGTACGGCACGTTGCTGCCATGCCAGGCCACAACGTCCAGAGGCGAGTGCTGCAGCTCGCAGGCCCAGTGTTCCCCCAGGAACTTCTGTACCAGTTGCACCGGGCCTTCGGCTTCTTCGTACCGGGCCACGGGCGTGAGGAAGTCGCGGGGGTTGGCCAGGCCGTTGCTGCCGATCGGGCCCAGGTCCGGCAGGCGCAGCGGCGCACCGTGGTTTTCCGCGATATAGCCACGTGCCTGGCCGTCGAGCAGTTCGACGCGAAACTTCATGCCACGCGGGATCACCGCAATTTCCAGCGGCTCGACCTCCATC
This sequence comes from Pseudomonas sp. YQ_5, assembly GCF_043103305.1. NCBI lineage: Bacteria > Pseudomonadati > Pseudomonadota > Gammaproteobacteria > Pseudomonadales > Pseudomonadaceae > Pseudomonas > Pseudomonas sp. YQ_5. The sequence continues at coordinate 102,949 of NZ_JBICJS010000063.1, forward strand.
ACGCCCAGTTCGGTGGCGATGCGCAGGCGGCCCTGTTCCGGCACCAGTAGCAGCTCACCGTCTGCGTTGAAGAACACCCGTTCCATGGACCGGTTGGCGCAGTAGATGTAGATGCTCACGCCAGCCGGTTTTTCCGCTGCGGCGTTGGCAGCCATGGGCAGCCAACCTTCGATGAAATCGGTCGGTTCAGCAGGAATCGGCTGCGGGCTCCAGCGCAGGCGGTTGGGGTTGATGCCCCCCAGTGGCCCGCCGAGCGGCTGGCGCGCCAGACGCTCGAAGCGTGGGTGCAAGGCAGAAGGCCGAATGCGGTATAGCCAGGTACGGCGCAGCTCGCTACGGGTCATGGTGAACGCCGTGCCCGACAGCAGCTCGGCATACAGGCCATACGGGGCCTTCTGCGGGGAGTTCTGCCCGACAGGCAGCGCCCCGGGCAATGCTTCGCTGGCGAATTCGTTGCCGAAGCCGCTCAGGTAGTGAAGGTCGGGCGACGTGTCGCGGTTCATCGATGCCTCCGGATTTTGTTTTTATCGTAATCAAATTACGAATAACGTAATTTGCTCCGCTCAAGGCGTCAAGCTATAAAGGCGACACGATAAATTCGGAACCTCCCCTCCCATGGCCAAAGCCAACTCCCCCACCGACACCGGCAAGCAGAAGGTCCGCTCGGCGGAAGTCGGCACCGACATCCTCAAGGCCCTCGCCGAACTCTCACCCTCGACTTCACTATCGCGCCTGGCCGAGCACGTGCAGATGCCTGCGAGCAAAGTGCATCGCTACCTGCAGGCGCTGATTGCCAGTGGTTTTGCCGAACAGGATGCGGCCACCAACCATTACGGGCTGGGGCGTGAGGCATTGCGGGTGGGGCTGGCGGCGCTGGGCAGCATCGATGTGCTCAAGGTGGCGGCGATGCCGTTGTCGCAGTTGCGAGATGAACTCAACGAAAGTTGCTTCATCGCCGTGTGGGGCAACCAGGGGGCCACGGTAGTAAGCATCGAACCTGCCGTGCGCGCGGTCACCGTGGTGACCCAGATCGGCTCGGTGCTGCCGTTGCTCAGCTCGTCCACCGGGCTGGTATTCGCCGCTTACCTGCCCGAGCGAGAAACCCAGGAGCTGCGCGACAGGGAACTGGCCGCTTTGCAACAAACCGCCAGTGACTACCACACACTGCTGGCCGGCATCCGCGAACAGGGCCTGCACCATGTGCATGGCCTGCTGATGCCGGGGGTGGATGCGCTGTCGGCGCCGGTATTCAACGCCATGGGGCAGATCGCCGCGGTGATGACCGTGGCCGGGCCGACGTCGATCTTCCATGCCGATGAACATGGGCCGGCAGCGCAGCGCCTGCTCACGGCCGCACGAACCGTGAGCTGGCGCATGGGTTACGCGGGCAACCCACACTGCGCTTCGACGTCTAGCGTTTCCTCCTCGACCAGCCAGAGCAGTTCCTGAGAGAAACCGTCATAAAGGGCGGGCGCCACCTCGCTCACCAAATCGCCGTAGTCATCGCATAGCCGCCCGATCACACGCGAGAAGGCCGTGGGCTGCGACACCTCTGCCCGGGAAACCACGGTGATGTATTTCTGCGCGGCACCGAACAGCCGTACCAAGCCCCCCGTGGAAGCCACCGTTCCTGCCACCCCCGCCGCGAACGACAGCAAGGCGGCAGAACGGTCGCCATCGCTCCACGCGATGGCCCCGGTGACGCAGGACCTGGCCGCACAGAACAGCCCGACGGCCATGGCTGCCAGCGGAAACGGCACGCTGAGGATGCCGGCCAGTACGATCTCCCACTCCACCAGGTGCGAGATATCCTGGCCGGTAGCCGAAGTAATGCGGGCAAAGCCGGAAAAGGTGTAATACGTGGCGTGCCCTTTGATGATGGTCTGCTTTCAGCAAAGGCAGGGACGAGTTCACGGGCAGCGCGCGCGTTCAGTATCGAACCAGCAACCGCTGGCCAGGCTGTAGATCAGAAAATCCGCAGGTGCGTCCGGGTTCTGTTCGAGTGAACGGATGAGAAAGGCAATAGCGCAGGGAAACTTACCAGCACTTGGCACTGTTGCCCGAAACGTAAAGGTGAATGTCGACAGAAGCTATTTTTCCAGACGGATCAAGCGCTTATTCTTAACTCACTGGCCGGCTTGAAGGGCTCTCCCCCCCGCCTTTCAAGCCTGCTAGGTTCACCGACGTAGATTTTGAAGCTCCTTGATCTGACGTCTCGATTGGCCGCTGCGGCTTGCAGCGGCCTTTTTTTTGATGTCTGAAAATGCATCCTGCCCGTCAGGTGGCTGTCACTCTCATCAGCGCAAAGGCCTCGTCATGACCACGCCACTTTCGGCGGGTAATAGCTCAGCGGCCGCTCACGAAAGGCCAGGTAGTGGCGCAGGACCTGCACTGGCGCTTCCGTATGCGGGTAATGGCCAATGCCCAGTAACTGCACGGTGTCCGGCTCCGGCACCAGTTGCCGGTAGCGCTCAAGCATGTGCGCGCCGGAAAGCGGGTCGACAATGCCATTGATCAAGCGCAGCGGCACGCCTTTACGTTGCATCGCCCCTACCCAGCGTTCGCGGTGCAACCTGCGCTCCGGCATGTAGCCCACCAGCTTGTGCAGGATGCGCGTGCCCCGGTTGGCAGCGATCAGGCTCCAGAAGTCATCCAGCGCGCTTTCACTGGGATGGGTGCAGGGGCCGTAGACCTGCATCACATTGCGCACCAGGTCGTCACGCCCGAACGAGCGCCCGACCAGCCAGCCAAACCGGCTGAGCAGCAACTTCTGGATCAGTAGCATGCGGCAGCTTTCGGGGAACAGCCCGCTGTTGAGGAACACACAGCTGCCAATGTCGGCACGCTGCTCATGGTGTCGCGCCAGCAGTTCCTGCGCGACGCTGCCACCGTAGTCGTGAGCCAACAGGTGTACTGGCTCCGTGACCTGCAGGTGGGCAAGCAATGCCTGCTGCAGGTCTGCTTGCTCCATCAGGCTGTAAGTGTGATCGACAGGCTTGTCCGAATCACCAAAGCCGAGCATGTCGCAAGCGATCACCCGGAAACGTTGGCTCAGAGGGCCCCACAGGTAGTGCCAGTCCCAACTGGCGGTGGGGAAACCGTGTAACAGAAGCAGAGGCTCTCCTTGCCCTGCGGTCCAGTAGCGGATGCTCTGGCCCCGGAAGATGAAACTCTGTGCCCGGGTACGCCAGACGCACAATGGAATCTCGGCCATAGGCATCAGAAGTGTCCCGGTGTTGTGGTGTTGGCGGAATAGGGCAAGGCTGCGTTCATTGCATGTCACCTCGGCACTTACATGTGCTCTCTATGTCGAGGCAAAGTCTAGCCAGCAGCCCATTGGCTGGAACTTGCGTTGCCAGCCAGCTTGATGACTGAGCGAGTCAGTGGCACGAACGGTCAGAGGAGTAAGGCCAACAAGGGGGCCGCGAACAGGTTGAGTAGCCCGGTCAGGACCATCACCAGACCGGCCACCGAGCCTTCCTCACGGCCCACTTCCTGCGCCCGGCTAACCCCGGCACCATGCGCGCCAACACCGAACAGCGCACCTCGTGCCAGCGGCGTACGCAGCGGCAACCAACGCAACAGCACACCGCCGAACATGGCACCGAGCACGCCGGTGAACATCACGAACACCGCGGTCAGTTCTGGCACCCCACCCAGGTCGTGGGCCAAGGGCATGGCAAATGGCGTGGTGATCGAGCGCGGCACCAGCGACAGGCTGGTTGCGCTGTCCAGCGCCAACAGGTGCGCCAGCCCCCAGGAGCTGGCGATCGAGGCACTGCTGCCAGCGACCATGCCCACCATCAAGGCCGGCCAGTGGCGCGCCAGCATGGCCCGCTGCTGCCAGATCGGTACCGCGAAGGCTACGGTCACCGGGCCGAGCACGCTCATCAACCAGTGGGTGTTGCGCGCATACTCGGCATAGGCTGTATGCAGTGGCACGGCCACAGCCAACAGCAACACCGGCACCAGGATCAACGGTGACAGCAGGTAGCGTTTGCTACGCCGGTACAACCAGCGGCTGCCCAGGTAAGCCAGCAAGGTCAAGGCCAACCAGAACAGCGGCATGGGTTCAAGGCTCATGGCGCAACCTCCAGCGGCACACCAGCTCAACGGTCATGGCGGTTACTATCATCACCATCAGCGTGCTCACGGCGATCACCAGCAAGATGCGCCAGCCCTCATCACGGATCAGTGAGCCATAGTCGAGCAGGCTCATCAGCGCCGGGATGAAGAACAACAGCATCTCAGCCATCAGCCAGCCAGCACCCAATTGCAGCATGGCCGGTTTGAGCACACCCGAAGCGAACAGTATCAACAGCAGTGCCAGACCCATTACACCACCGGGGATCGGCCAGCCCAGCCAACTGGCAATCTGGCCACCAAGCAGGAACAGCGCACAGAGAACCGCCAGCTCGACAAGCAGGCGCAGAGCTTTTTTCAGTAATGCAGGTTTCATGGCAGGGGTTCCTCGACAGGCCCTCATTTTAAGATTTGGCTGCCTAGGCCAGAAGCGAATTGTTAGACTGCTCACCATTCCAAAATGGAATCCGAAGCATGGAATTCAAACAACTGCGCAGCTTCATCGAAGTGGTCCACCGCGGCGGTTTTACCCAGGCGGCACAGACCCTGCACATCAGCCAGTCGGCCGTGAGCAAGCAGGTGGCCCAGCTTGAGCAAGATGTGGGCCAGCCGCTGCTGGAGCGCCAGGCTTCGCAACTGCACTTGACCGCTGCCGGCCGCATCGTGCTGGAGCGTGGCGAAGCCCTGCTGCGTCAGCGCCAGGCGCTACTCAACGAGCTGGACGATCTCAGCCAGATGGAGCGTGGCGAACTACGCCTGGGCTTGCCGATGCTTGGCAGCGACACGCTGTTCGCCGGCTTTTTCGCCGAGTACCGGCGGCGCCATCCGAACATCGCCATCCAGCTGCTGGAAGGCGGCAGCCGCAGCATCGAACAGGCGGTCAGAAGTGGCGAACTGGAACTGGGCGGCTGTTTGACGCCTACCGACGAGGCATTCGACTACCAGCCTTTCTGCAACGAACGGCTGGATGCGTTGCTGCCGGCTGGCCATGCCTTGGCGGGCCTGGACGCTGTGGCCCTGGAGCAACTGGCCGATACACCTTTTCTGCTGTACCAGCGCAGTTTTGTGCTCAACGACCGGCTGCTGAAGGCGTGCCAGCAGCAGGGCTTCACCCCCAAGGAAGGCGGACGCAGCGGGCAGGCGGATTTTTTGGCGGCGCTGGTTGCAGCGGGCCAGGGCGTGGTGATGCTGCCCCGGGTAGTGGCAAAAGCGCTGGAGCGCCCCGGGGTGGTGCGTGTGCCGTTGAATACGCAGGAAGATTTGCGCTGGGACATCGCGTTTATCTGGCGACGCGGCGCCTACCTGTCACGGGCAGCGCAGGCGTGGTTGGCCTTGTTGCGCGAGCCGCACAGCTAACACGCCTGCCCAGGTGCCGGTTCAGGCTTTCAGTGCGCTCGCCAACTCAGCCAGCCAAGGCTCGGCATCCGCTTCCGGGGTCACCGTCTCGCTCGCATCCAGGCGCAGCATTGGCTGCACTTCGCGCACGCCCAGTTCGGCGAACAGCTCACGCATCTGCTCGCCACCACCGCAATAGGTATCGCCATAACTGGAGTCGCCCAGCGCGATCACCGCGCCAGGCAGGCCACGCCAGGCTGCGGGCAGTGTGTCACGAATGGTGCTGTACAGCGGCATGAGGTTGTCCGGCAGCTCACCCATACCGGTGGTCGAGGTCACGGCCAGCAAGGCGTCGGGGGCAAAACCCTGCAGATCCTGAAGGGTGGCACGCGCAGCATGCCAAGCCTCGAAACCCGCCGCCTTGAGCAGCGATTCAGCGTGACGGGCGACTTCTTCGGCGGTGCCATAGACCGAGCCGGAAATAATGGCGACTTTCATCGAGTAGAGGATTCCGAAACTGAGTGAAAACGTAGGATACTAGCATTCAACGCTGGCAAAAGGCCGCCCTTACCAAAGTCGCCATCTTCCGTTTTCCTTCACCTATGGCCCGGACATGATCAACGCGCAATTGCTGCAATCGATGGTCGATGCGTCCAATGACGGCATCGTGGTTGCCGAACAGGAAGGCGACGACACCATCCTGATCTACGTGAACGCCGCTTTCGAATGCCTCACTGGCTACAGCCGTGACGAGATTCTCTATCAGGATTGCCGGTTTCTGCAGGCTGACGACCGTGACCAGCTTGGCCGCGCACGCATCCGCAAGGCCATGGCCGAGGGCCGCCCATGCCGCGAAGTGCTGCGTAACTATCGCAAGGATGGCAGCGCCTTCTGGAACGAGCTGTCGATCACGCCGGTGAAGAGCGGCTTCGACCAGCGCACTTACTTCATCGGCATCCAGAAAGACGTCAGCCGCCAGGTCGAACTGGAACGGGAGCTGGCAGCACTGCGCGCTCATCTGAAACCCGACGAACGCGCCTGAACCAAGTTCGCCACGCACGGTCAATTCCGTTGAAGAAATCGCCACCACCGAGTTCGATCATGCAAGCAGACGCGCTCCTGACCCAGGACGAACTGGATTTCATACAGAACATGCAGCACTCGCCGCAACTGAACCTGGCTGACACCATGTCGAGCTTGCTGGTCAATGGCGACCGCCGCATACAAAGCTTGCTCACCCGGTTGGTGGCTAACGAGCAGGTGACCTTACAGGCCCAGTTCAACAACCAGCAGATCAGTTTCCCGCTGCAACTGGTAGAGGACGAGTTCCACGCCCTGCACCTGCAGCTGGGCTCACCGGAAATCTACGAAGACGGCCCCATGCTGCGCCCATGGCGCTTGTCGATGGACCAGCCGAGCGCACTGCTCGATGCCCATGACGAGGCAAGCGGCCTGTGGGTACGCGAAATTTCCTTCAAAGGTGTGCTGCTGGAAGTCCGTGATTTGCCAACAGCACCCGCCCGCTTCGAGCTGCGCTTCGCCCCGGGCGGCATCACCCCGATCGAACTGCATGGTGTGTTGGGCCGGCGCATCGGCACGGACCTGGCTGCCTACGACCTCGGCCAAAGCCCAGCCGAAGAAATCGAACGCCTGCGCGACTACATCCTCCAGGCCCACCGCCGCGCCCACCCCGAGCTGCACACTCAGGTATCGAGCTGACGGGCCAGAAACTGCCGCAAGCGCTGGCGCATCACACTGCCCTGCGCGCCCAGGCAGGCTACAGGGCTGCCAGCCAGGCTGTCCTGTACCGCTTCCGCCGCTTCACCGGCCAGTAACAATGGGCATTCCAGCATCGATGCCAGGCGCTTGAAGTGCCGGGCGAGTTCTGCTGTGGGCGATTGATGGGAAAACAGCACCAGGGCGTCCGGCTTCAGCCGTTCGCAGACCAGCGCAAGCTCTTGCAGCGGCTGCCCGTTCGCCAACGGGATCACGCGTGTTTCATCGTTACCCAGGATCAGGCTGGTTACCAGCAACTCAAGCTCATGGCACTGCCCCGGCAATGGCGCCAATAGCACGGTGCGGTTACACGGTACACGGGCCAGCTGCAAGCGGGCGAAAACCCGACCGCGCAGGAACTGGTCATAGAACAGCCATTCGCTGGCCTGCCCGTAGCCGCCTTGCCGGACTACCATGTCATGCCACACTGGCATGAACACATCGGCGAACACCTGGTCCAGGGTGCTGGCCGCGAACACCTCGTCGTAAAGGCGATTCAGGCTCGCCACGTCGAAGTGCTGTACCGCCAGGCGAATCTGGTTTTGCCAGCGCAGGCAGGCGTCCACCGCGCCGCCAGCCTGCCCGGAGAGGGCATCGCCGCGAGCCAGAATACTGCCGACCTTGCTGATCGCCACGCCGCGCTCCAGCCACCCAAGAATACGGCGGATTTCATTGATATCAGCCTGGGAATACAGGCGGTGACCACTGTCGGTACGGATGGGCTGAATCAGTCCATAACGGCGTTCCCAGGCACGAAGGGTCACGGCGTTGACACCGGTCAAGCGTGACACTTCACGAATCGGAAATAACTCCTGCTGCTCGAAGCTTGCATCGATCAACGGTTTACGTCCCTGTTCGCTCATCTGCACAAAATACCCTGAGTGCGAAAAAACCGAACGTATAGCTTACTACGACTGTGCTGTTCTGTTGATGCCACCGTTTGCCAGCAGATAGTTTGCCGAAGATCGCAACTGCGCGATAATGTGCGCCCGATTCTTGCATGCACGACTGCGTCGCCCACCACCCCGGGCCACACAGCCAAAGGGCCAGCTACCCGCCAGCCCGTTGCCAGGAGATACACGATGTCTACCCCACCCGTTACCCTCATGGTGTCGCGCCGCGCCGCCCATGGCCGCTACCAGGACCTGCTGGCCTGGCTGCACGAAGGCGAACAGCTGGCCACCGACTTCCCTGGCTACCTCGGCTCGGGCATCCTTGCCCCGCCCAAGGATGGCGACGAATTTCAGATCATCTTCCGCTTCAGCGACGAGCCGACCCTGCATGCCTGGGAGCACTCCGCCTCTCGCCGCGCATGGTTACAACGCGGCAACGGCCTGTTCGAACGCCCCAAAGAGGCGCGTGTCAGCGGTATCGACGACTGGTTTGGCACCAACAAGGTGCAAAAACCGCCACGCTGGAAGCAGGCCGTGGCTATCTGGCTGGCGTTTTTCCCTGTCTCGCTGGCCTTCAACCTGTTGTTCGGCCATTGGTTGACGGCACTCGACCTCGTGCCCCGGGTACTGCTCAGCACCCTGGCCCTGACGCCGGTGATGGTGTACCTGTTCATCCCGCTGTCCACCCGCCTGCTATCCAGTTGGCTGCAGCCCTCCCCGGCCACTGCCGGCGCCTTGCGCAGCCGCTGAGGCCAGGCCATACAACAGGGAAACAGTTCGGGTATGCTGGGTGGCAACCAACGGACAGACAAGTTGACCACCCCGAACATGAACAGCCCCATTCTCGTTACCGGAGCCAGCCAGCGTGTCGGGCTGGCCCTGGCCCTCGAACTGGCACAGGCCGGCCATACGGTGGTCAGTGCCAGCCGCAGCATCCAGCCACAGGCAGCCCACCCCAACATCGTGCAGTTTCAGGCCGACCTGTGCCACGCGGGCGACCGCCAGGCGCTGATCGATCACCTGCACGACCGTTACGACGGACTGCGCGCCATCATCCACAACGCCTCGCTATGGCTCGACGACGGCCTCGACAACCTCGAGACCATGTTCCGCCTGCACGTCGAAGCGCCCTACCACCTAAACCTGGCCTTGGGTGACCTGCTGGCCAAGGTGGAAAAGGCCGACATCATCCACATCTGCGACGAAACCTCTTCGCGCGGCAGTAAAAGCCACATCGGCTATGCCGCCACCAAAGCCGCACTGCAGAACATGGTGCTGTCATTCGCTGAAAAATATGCGCCCAAGGTGCGTGTGAACGGTATCCTGCCCGGGCTGCTGATCCTCAAGGAAGGGGGTGACGAAGCCTACCGCCAGCAAACCCTGAAAAAGGCCCTGCTGGAATTCGAACCCGGCGCCGGCCCGCTGATCGAGACCGTCAAGTACCTGCTCGCCAGCCAGTACAGCACCGGCAGCCAGGTTGTCATCAACGGTGGCCGCCACCTGAAGAACCGCATGACTTGAGAGAAGACCATGACCCCACAACAACAGCTCGAGCTCGAGGCCGCCGCGTTCCGGCGCCTGGTCGAACACCTGCAAAAGCGCACCGACGTACAGAACATCGACCTGATGAACCTGTCCGGTTTCTGCCGCAACTGCCTGTCCAAGTGGTACAAGGCCGCCGCTGATGAGCGTCAGCTGGACCTGAGCCTGGATGATGCCCGCGAAGCGGTGTACGGCATGCCCTACGCCGAGTGGAAAGCCCAATACCAGAAAGAAGCCAGCGCCGAACAACAAGCGGCGTTCGAAGAAGGAAAAACCTCGTGACTGATCTGAATACCCTGCGCGCAAGCCTGGCCAGCGGCCAACATGTATTTGCCGATACCTTGGCGTTCATTGCCGACAATTACAGCTACCAGCCGCAGGCCTTCAACAACGGCGGCGTGGAGAATGCGGCAGGGCAGAACGAAGGTTCGTGCAAAACCCTGGGCCTGGCCTTGCTTGAAGGGCTGAGCGACCAGGAAGCGCTGCTGGCCTTCGGCGAGCACTACCGTGATGTGGTGGCCACGCCTGAGGGTAGCGACCATGGCAACATCCGTGCGCTGATCAAACACGGTCTGGCGGGTGTGAAGTTTGCTGCGCAGCCGCTTGCGCGCAAGGCTTGATATTGCCGGGGCCGCTTTGCGGCCCCACTGTCCTGAGCCCACCATCAATCGATAATGGTGCCAGGCCCCCCACCTTCCAACCTCCCCTGCCGCAACCACTGCAAGGCCACCGGCCACAGGTTTTCGCGAAACCGGTCATGGAAGAACGCGAAATGGCCAATTTCCTCGACCGAGATATCCACAGGTGCAATGCGCAGGTGCTGGCGCTCGCCCCCCTGTAGATAACCCAATAAACGCTCGGTCGCCGCCACGGTCCCAAAAGGGTCGTCAGTCAGACTGATGGCCAGCGTCGCCGCACGCACCTGGGCGAACGGTAGCGCCGCCAACGCCCGCCCGCTGGGGCGGTGCTCATAACGTGGGGTACGCGTGGTCCAGTCGTGCACCACGCCGGATGGCGTGTCTTCCAGCCAACCCAGGCGCTTACCGGGAAAGTAGCCGAATACCCGGGTCAACAGCGGCATGACCACATGCCACTTGCCGAACAGTTGCCAGCGTTGGCTGGCCGCGTAGTCGCGCCAGTAGGCGAACTGCGCGCCGACCATCACGACCCGACGTATCTGGCCAGCCGACGGTGCCAGGCCTACTGCACAACCGCCGAAACTGTGCCCTACCACGTCCACCGGCTGACCTGGGAAATGCTCTGCCGCATGCGCCAGCATGGCTTCGAAATCCAGCCGGCCCCAGTCGCTCCAGGAGGCCTGGAACCCGCGCAGCGACGCAGGCCGGGATTCGCCGATGCCACGGTAGTCATAGGTCAGCACATCGCAGCCGTGGGCGAACAGGTAGTCGGCAAAGCGGGCGTAATAGCGGCAGCGTACCGAAGTGGCAGCGTTGATGATCACCAGCGGGCGCTGGGGGTCAGGTTGGGCGTGGCGCCAGCAGAAGCCGCCGAGGCTGTATCCGTCGGCCGCGGGGTGGCGAAATGGGGTAGCGGGTTGGATGAGGCTACTCATGGCGCATTTCCTGTTGTTGTGCGCCAAAACTAGCAAAGATTTTTTAGCCTGTACTGGCCTATTCGCGGGCAAGCCCGCTCCTACAGGGGGAGAACCTGTGGGAGCGGGCTTGCCCGCGAAGAGGCCGGTACAGGCTTACCCGATTACAGCTCGACGCAGTCGAACTTCACATCGGTGGCCACGTCTTCGTCGTAGTTGACGTCAGCGCGCTCGAAGCCGAACAGGTTGAGGAACTGCTTCTTGTAACCGGCGTAGTCGGTCAGCTCGAACAGGTTCTCGGTGGTCACCTGTGGCCACAGGGCCTTGCAGGCGTTCTGCACGTCGTCACGCAGCTCCCAGTCATCCAGACGCAGGCGACCCTTCTCGTCGACTTCTGCCGGCGCACCGTCGGTACGGTACATACGGTCGCGGTACATGCGGTCAAGCTGGTCCTGGGTGCCTTCGTGAACACCTTTCTCCTGCATGATCTTGAAGACCATCGACAGGTACAGTGGCATCACCGGGATGGCCGAGCTGGCCTGGGTAACCACCGACTTGAGCACCGCCACATTGGCGCCGCCTTTCACTTCACCGGCCAGCTTCTGGTTCAGACGCAGGGCGGTTTCATCCAGGTCCTGCTTGGCCTGGCCCAGTGCACCGTGCCAGTAGATCGGCCAGGTGATATCGCTGCCGATATAGCTGAAGGCCACGGTGCGAGCGCCTTCGGCAAGTACATTGGCGCCAGCCAGAGCATCGATCCACAGTTGCCAGTCCTGGCCACCCATGACGGTGACGGTGTCGGCAATTTCCTGCTCGGTGGCCGGCTCGATGCTGGCCTCGATGATGGTGTCCTTATTGGTGTCGATGGCGGTCGACTTGTATGGCTGGCCGATCGGCTTGAGTGCCGAGCGAATGACTTCACCGGTCTGCGGCAGCTTGCGCACAGGCGAAGCCAGCGAGTAGATGACCAGATCGACCTTGCCACCCATTTCGTTCTTGATCAGCTCGATGACCTTGGCGCGAGCTTCGTCGGAGAAGGCGTCACCGTTGATCGACTTGCTGTACAGGCCCTCGGCCTTGGCGAACTTGTCGAAGGCGGCAGCATTGTACCAGCCAGCAGTGCCGGCCTTGGTCTCGGTGCCTGGTTTTTCGAAGAACACGCCCAGGGTGTCGGCCTTGAAGCCGAAGGCCGCCGTGATGCGGGCAGCCAGGCCGTAGCCGCTGGAAGCACCGATGACCAGGACCTTCTTCGGGCCATCCTCGCGTACGCCCAGCTTGCGGGTGGCTTCGATCTGGTCACGGACGTTGAGCTCGCAGCCCTTCGGGTGAGTCGTGGTGCAGATGAAACCGCGAACCTTAGGATGAATGATGGCCAATGTCTGTACCTCGTCAGGTTTATGCCGGGGAAGCGCCACTTGGGGCGATTCCGATTGATCAGAGGGTGAGACTACCCCCGCAGGTTATCCGACACATATTACGGGGTGATCAGAGGGATGCAAAACCAGAGTTCTTATGTGCAGGAGGCTCACAGCTGCACGAAATCCAGATTGGCTGGTTAGAACCTTCGTCACCCATTGATTTGTTTTTCACATCAATCCGAAAGAAAAACAAACTTAACAAATAAGCCAAACACGCCGATGCTGGCGGCACTACGCCCATTGCACGGAGAACAACAACATGAACGACGTGGTGATCGTCGCCGCAACCCGTACCGCCATCGGCAGCTTCCAGGGCGCCCTGGCCACAGTGCCTGCGGTCGACCTCGGCGCCGCCGTGATCAAGCAACTGCTGAAACAAACCGGGCTGGACCCGGCGCAGGTCGATGAAGTCATCCTCGGCCAAGTGCTCACTGCCGGTGCCGGTCAGAACCCGGCACGCCAGGCGGCGATCAAGGCTGGCCTGCCCTTCAGCGTACCGGCTCTGACCCTGAACAAGGTCTGCGGCTCGGGCCTCAAGGCCCTGCACCTGGCCGCCCAGGCGATCCGCTGCGGCGATGCCGAGGTGGTGATTGCCGGTGGCCAGGAAAACATGAGCCTTGCCCCCTACGTGATGCCCTCGGCCCGTACCGGGCAGCGCATGGGCCATGGCCAACTGATCGACAGCATGATCACGGACGGCCTGTGGGATGCCTTCAATGACTACCACATGGGCATCACTGCCGAAAATCTTGTGGACAAGTACGGCCTCAGCCGTGAGCAGCAGGATGCCTTTGCTGCCGAGTCGCAGCGCAAGGCAGTGGCGGCGATTGAGGCCGGCCGTTTCGACGCTGAAATCACCCCCATCGTGCTGCCGCAGAAAAAGGGAGAGCCCAAGGTTTTTGCCCGTGACGAGCAACCACGCCCGGACACCACCGCCGAGTCTCTGGGCAAACTGCGCCCGGCCTTCAAGAAGGACGGCAGCGTTACCGCAGGCAATGCCTCCAGCCTGAACGACGGCGCCGCCGCCGTGCTTTTGATGAGCGCAGCGAAGGCCGAGGCGTTGGGCCTGCCGGTGCTGGCGAAGATCGCCGCCTATGCCAGTGCCGGGGTAGACCCCGCGATCATGGGTATCGGTCCGGTTTCGGCGACCCAACGTTGCCTGGACAAGGCCGGTTGGCAACTGGCCGAACTGGACCTGATCGAAGCCAACGAAGCCTTTGCCGCCCAGGCGCTGGCCGTGGGCAATGCGCTGGCATGGGATGCCGAGCGGGTTAACGTCAATGGAGGGGCGATTGCCCTGGGCCACCCGATTGGTGCTTCCGGGTGCAGGGTGCTGGTGACCCTGCTGCACGAAATGATCAAACGGGATGCCCGGAAAGGCCTGGCGACCTTGTGCATTGGCGGTGGGCAAGGGGTGGCGTTGGCCATCGAGCGCTGATTGATTCAAGCAGGCCCGGCCTCTTCGCGGGTGAACCCGCTCCTACACTGATCGGTGACGGACACACATCGGTGATCGGGCGCAGGCCGTTGTAGGAGCGGGTTTACCCGCGAAAGGGCCGGGCCTGCTGGCCAATTTCCACCAGCCGTTCACTGTTGCAGCCGCCATCGTATTCGCGGGTAAACCCGCTCCCACTGGTCGGTGGTGGACACACATCGGTGATCGGGCGCAGGCCGTTGTAGGAGCGGGTTTACCCGCGAAGAGGACGGCACGGGCAGCAAACGATCAAGCCGCGACTCGGTCCTGCTCCAGCGAAGCAGCCAGCACCGCCACTTCCTGGCACTTCTGCACGGCCAGGTCCACTGGGCTTTCCAGCAGTGAACAGGCCGGCGCCAACCACAGCCGCTCACCCAGGCGTTCATGGGCCTCGTGCAGCAGCCCCAGGGTCTTGCCCAGATCGCAAGGCAAAGCGTTGCGACCGTCGACCAGGCCCAGCGACAGTACCTTGTAGGCCGGCAGGCGGTCGAGAATGGTCTGGTACTGCTCGGGCGCCTGAACCAGGTCGACGTGCAGGCCATCGACCGGCAGGTTGGCGGCCAGGCCGAGGTTGCCTTCGAGGCCACCGAAGTACGTGGCGATCAGCTTCTTCAACGGTGCGCGTTGAAGGATGTTGTAGACGCGTTCATAGGCATTCTTCCAGTCCTGAGGCAGGTCCTGGGCGAGGATTGGTTCATCGATCTGCACCCATTCAACGCCCAAGGCGGCCAGGCGGTTGAGGAGTTGGTCATACACGGGCAGCAGGCGGTCAAGCAGCTCCAGTTTGTCGAAGTCAACGTCCAGGGACTGGCCCTGCCACAGGTAGGTCAAGGGGCCGATCACTACCGGCTTGACTGCATGACCCAGAGCCTTGGCGTGCTCCACTTCTTCGAACAGTGGTTCCCAGTTCAGAACGAACGGCTGATCGCCAGCACTAAGCACGTGGCTGTCCCAGGCGAAGTCGCCGACCGGCACCAGCTCGATGCCGGCGTCTTTCTGCACCTGCCAGTGGCGGGCACGCAGCTCGCGGTCACGGCCGATGTGTGGAAAGCCCAGGTTATGTGCCAGTGCCATGTCTTGTCCCTTCAGCATGCTTGAATGAATGAGGGGGATTCTCCGGCTGGCGGGGTATTGAGACAAACTCATTAAATTTGAGATGAACCCAAGAAATCTTCATGATCATGCTGTCATGGTCTTCGCGCCCCATGTCTCATTCAGATCACCACCTTGCGCATCCGGACATGACCCGGCTCGCCTTCTCCCGCACAATGCCACCCTGACCACACCAGGTGCCCGGCCAACATGAGCCTGCTGAAAACCGCCCTGCGCGAAAAGAACTTCGTCTGCGTCATGGAGTTCGTCCCCAAACCTTCCGCAGAACGCTTTGCCTCCATGGAAGCGATCATGGCCCGTGCGCACCTGTGCGGCTGGCCTATGACGGTGGCCATCGGTGATCGTGTCGGCAGCCCGCTGGACATGTCACCGCTGGACGCCCTCGCCTCGTTCAGCAACCCGGTGCCTGCCCTGCCGCATTTTTCAGGCAAGGATCGCGAACGGCACCACCTGCTCGCCCAACTGCAGCGCATGGACGCCGCCGGCCTCGACCAGCTGTTACTGCTGACTGGCGACCGCCTGCCCGGCCATGAACCTGGCCAGCGCCCGGTGCGTTATCTGGAATCGGTCGCCGCCCTGCAGATTGCCCGCCAGGCCTGCCCGCACTGGCTGCTGGGCGCGGCGCTGAACCCGTTCAAGTACCACGAGGAAGAAGGCGGCGCCCAGTATTTCAAGGCCGAGAAAAAGCTGGCAGCGGGGGCTGACTTCTTCACCTTGCAGCTGGGCTTCGATGCCGCCAAGCACCAGGAAGCCATACACTGGATGCACCGCCAGGCCTCACCCAAGCCCATGCTGGCCTGCCTCATGAGCCTTACCCACGGGCGCGCGACGATGCTCGACCACGTGGCCGGCGTCACTGTCACGCCCTCCATGCGCGACATGCTTGAAGCGGAGACGGCGCAGTCCAAGGCCTTTGCCCAGGCACGCAGTGTTGACCGCCTGGCCCTGCAGATTATCGGTACAAAGCTGATGGGTTACGCCGGAGTGCACCTGTCAGGGGTTCACACACTCGAACAGCTACTGGCCCTGGAGGCCCGTATCGAGCACTGGCAAACCCAGCTTCAGTCCCTGGAGCAATGGACACCGGCCTGGCACGCCAGCTGGCAGATGCCCGGCCTGCCAGCGGTAACCTTCCATCCGCCACAGGCGGGCTGGCGCCAGGGCGAGTCACGGGTCGATGCCTCATTCAAGGAAAAAGCCCGCTATCACCTGATGCATGGCATGCATTCACTGCTGTTCAGCCGGCGCAACGGCCTGAGCAAAGCCTTCGGTTGGGCAGTGCGCCAGCCTCTGTGGGCAACACGCGCTGGCGCACAAGTGCTGCACACGCTGGAGCGCAGTGTGAAGCGCCCGCTGGTGGGTTGCGACACCTGCGGCCGTTGCCGCCTGGAAGACACCTTGTACACCTGCCCGGAAACCTGCCCTAAAGGCCTGGCCAATGGCCCCTGCGGCGGAACCGCCCTGAACCGCTGCGAGTTCGGCGACCGCGAGTGCATCCACAGCGTCAAATACCGCACCGCCAAAGCAGTGCGGCAAACCGCTGTGCTGACCGAACGTCTGATCCCGTGCATCGAGGTCGAGACCCGCCACCGCAGCTCATGGCCGCAGTGGTTCGCAGGGCAGGCGCCGCAGCGGCTCAGCCCGCAGCCATTGCCTCGAAGCCAGCCCGAATCGTAGCCTCGGGCAGTTCATCGGCAATGAACACCATCACGCTCTCGCGCGCTTCGCCTGCGGCCCACTCGGCGTCCCAGTCGAAGCCATAAAGCTTGAGCACGCCCTGGAACACCAGCTTGCGCTCCTCGCCAGCAATGTTAAGCACGCCCTTGTAGCGCAGCAGCTGTTTGCCGTGGGTATCCAGCAGCTCGTTCATGAAGCTGCTGAGGCGGTCGATATCCAGCGGGGCTTCGGTACGCAGTACCATCGTGGAGATACGGTCCGGGGTGGCAGGCTTGAGCACGGGTCGCAACATCGGTTTCAGGTTTACCCCAAGGTCGGGGTTGAGGTTGAAACCTCGCACATCCAGTAGTTCAGCCAGGTCGATGCAGCCGTGTTCGACAACACGGATCGCAGCCCTGCTATTGATGCGGGCCAGGCGTTCGCGCAGGGCTTCAACCGCAGCTGGCTCGACCAGGTCGGTCTTGCTCAGCAGCAGACGATCGGCAAAGCCGACCTGGGCCTGAGCGATGGTCTGGGTCAGGTGCAGTTCGGCATGCGCGGCATCGACGAGGGTGATGATGCCGTCGAGGATGTAGCGCTCACGCAGCTCCTCGTCGATGAAGAACGTTTGCGCTACCGGCGCAGGGTCGGCAAGGCCGGTGCATTCGATCACCAGGCGATCGAAAGCGATTTCCCCGGCATCCAGGCGTTCAAGCAGCAGGTAAAGAGCGCGGGTCAGGTCGCCATGGATGCTGCAGCATACACAACCGTTGGCCAAGGTCATTACCTGTACCGGCTGATCACCCAGTAATTGGCTGTCGATGCCGGCCTCGCTGAATTCGTTTTCGATCACAGCGAGCTTCAGGCCATGCTCGGCCTTGAGCATGTGCCTGAGCAAGGTGGTCTTGCCGGCACCGAGGAAGCCAGTGAGGACGGTTACGGGAATGGGCGTCTGCACGCAAAAATACTCCTGAATCTGAAATGACTGTGGGAGCCGGTTACCCAGGCTCCCACAGGTTTACACGTACCGCAGGCTCAACAGCACTTGGGCCCGGATTTGCCACCGTAACGTGCTTCCTGGCGTTCGCGGAAGAACGCCTCGTAGCTCATCACCGGCTTGTCCGGATGCGTTTTCTGCATGTGTTCGACATAGTTGTCGTAGTCGGGCATGCCGACCATCAGGCGGGCTGCCTGCCCCAGGTATTTTCCCAGTCGACCCAAGTCGTTGAACATGATTGCAGTCCTCTCTCGATTACGCGTCAGGCAGCGCCTGGAACGGGGTTTCCTTGTCGCTGCGCTCCTTGCGGCCCAGGGCGACGTAGCCGACCTTGATGGCGAAGAACAGGATGCTGAAGACCACCAGCAGGAACAAGATCGTCAGGCCCGCGTTGGTATATGCGTTGAAGATCACGTGCTGCATCTGCCCGATGTCCTTGGCCGGGGCCAGTACCTGGCCGGCGTCCAGCGCAGTGCTGTACTTCTTGGCCAGGGCCAGGAAGCCGACAGCCGGGTTCGGGTCAAACAGCTTGATCAGGCCTGCAGCAGTGGTGCAGATCAACAGCCACACGGCCGGCAGCAGGGTGACCCAGATGTATTGCTGACGCTTCATCTTGATAAGCACCACAGTACCGAGCATCAAGGCGATACCGGCCAGCATCTGGTTGGAGATACCAAACAGTGGCCACAGGGTGTTGATGCCACCCAGCGGGTCGATTACCCCTTGGTACAGCAGATAGCCCCAGAGTGCCACGCAGCCAGCGGTGGCGAGCAGGTTGGCCCCCCATGAGTCGGTACGTCTGAGCGCCGGCACGAAGCTGCCCAGCAGGTCTTGCAACATGAAGCGCCCGGCACGGGTGCCGGCGTCCACCGCGGTAAGGATGAACAGCGCCTCGAACAGGATCGCGAAGTGGTACCAGAAGGCCATGGTGTTTTCACCTGGCAACACCTGGTGCAGGATCTGCGCGATACCGACCGCCAGGGTTGGCGCACCGCCAGCACGGGCCAGGACGGTGTGCTCGCCGATATCACGGGCGACAGCTTCGAGCTGCTCAGGTGTAATCAGGAAGCCCCAACTGCTGACCGTCTGCGCTACCGACACAACATCGGAACCGACCACGGCAGCCGGGCTGTTCATGGCAAAGTACACACCCGGCTCGATCACCGAGGCCGCAACCATGGCCATGATGGCTACGAACGATTCCATCAGCATGCCGCCGTAGCCGATGTAGCGGGCGTTGGTTTCGTTATCCAGCAGCTTCGGCGTAGTCCCCGAGGAAATCAGCGCGTGGAAGCCGGACACCGCACCACAGGCAATGGTGATGAACAGGAACGGGAACAGGGCACCCTTCCACACCGGGCCCGTGCCGTCGGTGAACTGGGTCAGCGCCGGCATTTTCAGCTCGGGCGCGATGATCAGGATACCGATGGCCAGGCCAAGGATCGTGCCGATCTTGAGGAAGGTCGACAGGTAGTCACGCGGCGCCAGTACCAGCCATACCGGCAGCACGGCGGCGACAAAACCGTAGCCCACCAGCATCCAGGTGATCTGCACGCCAGTGAACGTGAACGCCGGGCCCCACACCGGATCCGCAGCGATCACGCCTCCCAGCCAGATGGAGGCCAGCAGCAGTACCACGCCAACGACCGAGATTTCGCCAATACGGCCCGGACGGATGTAGCGCATGTAGATGCCCATGAACATCGCGATCGGAATGGTCGCCATCACCGTGAACATGCCCCATGGGCTTTCGGCCAGTGCCTTGACCACGATCAGCGCCAGCACCGCAAGGATGATGATCATGATCAGGAAGCAGCCGAACAGGGCGATGGTACCGGGGATCCTGCCCATCTCCTCGCGCACCATGTCGCCCAGTGAGCGGCCATTACGGCGGGTAGACATGAACAGGACCATGAAGTCCTGCACCGCACCGGCCAGCACCACGCCGGCGATCAGCCACAGCGTGCCGGGCAGGTAGCCCATTTGCGCAGCCAGTACCGGCCCGACCAAGGGGCCTGCGCCGGCGATGGCGGCGAAGTGGTGGCCGAAAAGAATGTGTTTGTTGGTCGGGACGTAGTCCAGGCCGTCGTTGTTGAGCACCGCCGGGGTGGCACGGCGCGGGTCGAGTTGCATCACCTTGGTGGCGATGAACAGGCTGTAGTAACGATAGGCGACCAGGTAGATGGCCACCGCCGCGACCACGATCCACAAGGCGTTGATCGCCTCGCCGCGACGCAGGGCAACCACACCCAGTGCGCAGGCACCTATGACTGCCAGCGCCAGCCACGGAATATGGCGTAGCAGGCTATTATTGTTGTTCATGGTTAGCTTCCAGCTGGTGGATTGGAAAGACCGCCCACCGAGTCTAGGGCCAGTCAAGCGGCATTGCCACACTTGCTTTGTTCTAGAGCCTCTGCGGCCACATTGCAGCACCTGATGCACGTGCAACTCTAACTATAGTCAGGACGACACCTGATGATCTATTCGAGGATCCATGTCATGAGCGATCACGACGAACGCCGCCGCTTTCAACGCATCGACTTCGATGCCCCCACCGAGCTGCGCCAGGGGCTGAACTGCTGGCCTGCAAAACTGCTGGACCTTTCACTCAAAGGCTTGCTCATCGAACGCCCGGCAGATTGGGATGCCGACCTGACGCAGGACTTCGACGCAATCATTCACCTGGGCGACGATGCCCGCGTGCAGATGCAGGTCGAACTGCGCCATGAAGAACCGGACCGCCTGGGCTTCATCTGCCTCTACATCGACCTCGACTCGCTGAGCCACTTGCACCGTCTTGTGGAACTGAACGTGGCTGACAGCACCGAAATGATGCGTGAGCTGCGCGAACTCATCGAATAATGAAATCTCTTAGCTAGCTAATAGCCTTCCCGCCTGGTGTTTCTTGTCTACCCAGACAGCTTTAAGCCTGGGTAGCGTTGCTTTGTACACACCCCTCTAATACAGCTTCTGCCAAGTTGGTACGCCTTCTGCATTGGGTTTTAGCACGCCCTGCGGCCGGATCTGTTCGCGCTCCGATCAAAATATTGTATACAATTCTTGTAGCAATCATTTGTAGGAAGTGTCTACAGTAGCGGCACAACAATAAACAGAGAGCCTGCTCCATGACTACGTCCCCTAGCACGTCTCCCGCCAAGCGACCCGAGGATGAAAACCTCGGCCTTGGTGCCAACCTGGCCTATGGTCTGCAGCATGTGCTGACCATGTATGGTGGAATCGTCGCAGTACCCCTGATCCTGGGGCAGGCCGCGGGCCTGAATGGTGCCGAAATCGGCATGCTGATCGCCGCCTCGCTGTTTGCCGGTGGCCTGGCCACCCTGCTGCAGACCCTTGGCCTGCCGTTCTTCGGTTGCCAGTTGCCACTGGTACAAGGCGTGTCGTTCGCCGGTGTGGCGACCATGGGTGCGATCCTGAGCAGCGAGGGGGGCGGTGGCCTGCCTGGGGTGCTCGGGGCGGTAATGGCAGCTTCGCTGATCGGCTTTCTGATCACGCCGGTGTTCTCGCGCATCACCAAGTTCTTCCCGCCGCTGGTGACCGGCATCGTCATCACCACCATCGGCCTGACTCTGATGCCGGTTGCCGCACGCTGGGTGATGGGTGGCAACAGCGCCTCGCCGGAGTTCGGCAGCATGGCCAACATCGGCCTGGCCGGGCTGACCTTCGCCATCGTGCTGCTGCTCAGCAAGCTTGGCAACGCAACCATCTCACGGCTGTCTATCCTGCTGGCCATGGTGGTCGGCACGCTGATCGCCTGGGCATTGGGCATGACCGATTTCAGCAAGGTCAGCGAAGGCCCGATGTTCGCCTTCCCCTCGCCGTTCCACTTTGGCATGCCAGAGTTCCACATCGCCGCGATCCTTTCGATGTGCATCGTGATCATGGTGACCCTGGTGGAAACGTCGGCCGATATCCTCGCCGTGGGTGAGATCATCGACACCAAGGTGGACTCCAAGCGCCTGGGCAACGGCCTGCGCGCCGACATGGCATCTAGCATCCTGGCGCCGATTTTCGGTTCGTTCACCCAGAGCGCGTTCGCCCAGAACGTTGGCCTTGTGGCGGTGACCGGGGTCAAGAGCCGCTACGTGGTGGCTACCGGCGGCGTGATTCTGGTGGTACTCGGCCTGCTGCCAGTCATGGGCCGGGTGATTGCTGCCGTGCCTACCCCGGTATTGGGCGGCGCCGGTATCGTGCTGTTCGGCACCGTGGCGGCCAGCGGTATCCGCACCCTGTCCAAGGTCAGCTACAAGAACAACGTCAACCTGATCATCGTTGCTGCCTCGCTGGGCTTCGGCATGATCCCGATTGCCGCGCCGTCCTTCTACCACCACTTCCCGAACTGGTTCGAGACCATCTTCCACTCCGGCATCAGCTCGGCGGCGATCATGGCCATCCTGCTGAACCTGATCTTCAACCACTTCACCACCGGCAACTCGGAAAACCAGTCAGTGTTCGCTGCAGCCTACGAGCGGACCATCCAGTATTCGGACATTTCCGCGCTGCGTGATGGGGACTACTTCAAGGATGGCAAGCTGTTCGATGCCGAGGGTAACGAAGTGCCGATGCTGGAACTGGACGAGCATGGCAATGAAACGGTCAGGCGCACGGCCGTTGCCGAGCACTGACTGATTGCAGGAGCGAGCTTGCTCGCTCCTGCACACTATTCGAACAATGCATCCAGCGCCTGTTCCAGGCGGGTAACGGCAATCACCTGCAACCCCGCCGGCGCTTCTTTCGGCGCATTGCCCTTTGGTACGATGGCACGCTTGAAGCCGTGCTTGGCCGCTTCCTTCAAGCGCTCCTGGCCACTGGGCACTGGCCGTACCTCGCCCGACAAGCCAATCTCGCCAAACACCAGCAAACCATGGGCCAGTGGCCGGTTACGCAGGCTGGACATCACCGCCGCCAGCAGCGCCAGGTCCGAAGCCGTTTCCAGCACCTTCACCCCGCCGACCACGTTGAGAAACACATCCTGGTCATGGGTCGGGATGCCGCCATGACGGTGGAGTACCGCCAACAACATGGCCAGGCGGTTCTGATCCAGGCCCAAGGTCACCCGCCGCGGGTTGGCCAGATGGCTATCGTCGACCAGCGCCTGCACCTCGACCAGCATTGGCCGGGTCCCCTCCCAGGTTGCCATCACCACACTCCCCGGCACCTCTTCCTGAGTACGGTTGAGGAAGATCGCCGACGGGTTCGATACCTCCTTGAGGCCACGATCGGTCATGCCGAACACGCCCAGTTCGTTGACCGCGCCAAAGCGGTTCTTGACCGCCCGCAGCAAGCGCAGACGGCCATCGGACTCACCTTCGAAATACAGCACAGTGTCGACCATGTGCTCCAGCACCCTCGGGCCAGCCAGCGAGCCTTCCTTGGTCACGTGGCCGACCAGGAAGATTGCCGTACCGCTTTGCTTGGCGTAGCGCACCAGCAACGCTGTGCTTTCGCGCACCTGAGCCACGCCGCCCGGGGCCGATTGCAACTGCTCGGTGAAAATGGTCTGGATCGAGTCGATCACCATTACCCTCGGCTTCTCGACCCGCGCCGTGGCAATGATCGTCTCGATGCAGGTTTCGGTCATCACCTTGAGCTGGTCCTGAGGTAGCCCCAGCCGCCGGGAGCGCATGGCCACCTGCTGCTGCGACTCCTCCCCTGTGACATACAGTGCCGGCATGCCCACGGCGATGTTGCACAAGGTCTGTAGCAAAATGGTCGATTTGCCGATGCCGGGGTCACCGCCAATCAGTACCACCGAGCCATCCACCAGGCCGCCGCCCAGCACGCGGTCCAGTTCGGTGCTGCTGGTCGTGAAACGCGGGATTTCCTCAACACTGACTTCGGCCAGGGTCTTGATCTGCGCCTGCTGTCCCGTCCAGCCAGCGCGGCCACTGCTGGGTGCAGCAGCGCCGCCGCTTTCGATCATGGTTTCGACCAGGGTGTTCCAGGCCCCGCATTCGCCGCACTGGCCAGCCCATTTGGGGAAAGTCGCGCCGCATTCGGTGCAGCCATACAAGCGCTTGGCCTTGGCCATGGGTGGGGTCTCCTGGAAAAATTCGCCATGATAGCCGAGCAGGACGTGTCTCGAACGCCTCGGGATGCGACAAAACTATTCGTTCTAACTGCAGTCAGTAGCCCTGAACACAACGCATGAAGCGTTTTAGTGGCTTACACTGCCTTAACCTTACCTTTTGTTACAAGGAACCAAACATGGGCATGCTCAACGAGTTCAAGGCTTTCGCAGTCAAAGGCAATGTCGTCGACATGGCGGTCGGTATCATCATCGGCGCGGCCTTCGGCAAGATCGTCTCGTCCTTCGTCGGCGACGTGATCATGCCGCCACTGGGCCTGCTGATCGGTGGCGTGGACTTCAGCGACCTGGCCATTACCCTGAAGGCTGCCGAAGGTGACGTGCCAGCGGTGATGCTGGCGTATGGCAAGTTCATCCAGACCGTGATCGACTTCGTGATCGTGGCCTTTGCCATCTTCATGGGCGTGAAAGCAATCAACAAGCTCAAGCGTGAAGAAGCCGTGGCGCCGACTACGCCGCCTGTGCCTTCGGCTGAAGAGACGCTGCTGACCGAGATCCGCGATTTGCTCAAGACGCAGAACCAGAACCGCTTGCCTTGAAGTTGC
>NZ_JBICJS010000064.1:0-1397 GCF_043103305.1 Pseudomonas sp. YQ_5
GCCCAGGTCACCATCAAGGCCGGTGATACCAGCGCGCCGTACACTCACGACGCACAAGGCGATGACGTCTACAACGACGCAGGTCAGATCAGCCTGGGTATCAACTCGGCGGAGGACGCCACTGGTGCGACCTTCGAGAACCTGGAACTCGGCGGTGCGGCTTCGGTTCAAGTGACCGACACCACCGACGAAGTGGTGGCCAAGCTGACCGCGACCCCTTCGGTGACCGAAGGCGGCGAGATCACCTACACCATCACGCTGACCAACCAAGACGGTCTGCCGATCAACAATCACAGTGCCTTGACCTTCACGCTGAGCGACGGCACCACCGTCATCACCGTGCCGGCCAACGGTACCGTGGGCACAGCCACCGTGACTGCTCCGGACAACGTCTACGTCGGCACCAACGACGCTGTCGTGAAGTCGATCGCAACCGTTGAAGGCGCGGATGTCGGCAAGTTCGAGCAACTGACACTCGACAAGACCCCGGTCAGCACTGCAGTCACTGACGAGCCAGGTACCCCAGGTAACCCGGGCGGCAACAACGAAGGCGATCTGGTGAAGGTCACCATCACGGCCGACCAGACTTCGGTAGCCGAGAACGTCAAACCGACGTTCACCGTGCACGTCAACCAACCGCTGGACCACGACCTGGTTGTGACCCTGAGCAACAACGCCCAGGTCACCATCAAGGCTGGCGATACCAGCGCTCCGTACGAGCACGATGCGCAAGGTGACGACGTCTATCAGGATGCTGGCGAAATCAGCCTGGGTATCAATTCGGCGGAGGACGCCACTGGTGCGACCTTCGAGAACCTGGAACTCGGCGGTGCAGCTTCGGTTCAAGTGACTGACACCCTCGACGAGGTGGTGGCCAAGCTGACCGCGACCCCTTCGGTGACCGAAGGCGGCGAGATCACCTACACCATTACGCTGGCCAACAAAGACGGCTTGCCGATCAACAACCACTCGGAGCTGTACTTCAAGCTGACCGACGGCACTACTGTTGTCGTGGCAGCGAACAGCACTACGGGCTCGGCCACTGCAACCGCCCCGGACAACGTCTATGTCGGCGCTAACCAGCCGGTGGTCAATGCCATCGACGCCGTCAGCGGCGCAGATGCGTGGAAGTTCGAAAACCTGAACCTGGACAAGACGCCGGTCAGCACCGAGGTGACCGACGAGCCAGGCACCCCAGGCAACCCGGGCGGCAACAACGAAGGCGACATCGTCAAGGTCACTATCACGGCCGACCAGACCTCGGTAGCCGAGAACGTCAAACCGACGTTCACCGTGCACGTCAACCAACCGCTGGACCACGACCTGGTCGTGACCCTGAGCAACAACGCCCAGGTCACCATCAAGGCTGGCGATACCAGCGCTCCGTACGAGCACGA
>NZ_JBICJS010000065.1:0-124180 GCF_043103305.1 Pseudomonas sp. YQ_5
GCCCCTAGATAGCCACGACCTTCAACGCATTCCGCGAGTTTTCACACAGCCTGGGTCGATAGCAGCCGTTCGCGTATGGCCGCTGGACCCAGAGCAGTCGTTCGAGATGTCTAAGAAACAAGGGTCGATTTACCCTTCACGACCGACGCGTGCTTTTTCGGTTAGGTATGAGGAGTAGTCGCAGCGATCCTTTAGCTCCCAGTCTGGCGACCTTGGGTTCAGAATCCGACCGGCAATGCCCGCCGTCACTACTTCAGAGGAACCAGCTTCCTCTGCTGCCAAAATTGCGGGGGGCTCATGCTGGTACCCAGGCCCGACAAATGCGCAGTTGCAGCCCTCAATTGCAAGACTATCCAAGGCGGCACGCGTGTCAATCAAGATCTGATGCATGGCGGTGCCGGCCTAACAGAGGTGACATTGGAGATTCTGAATGACTAAACCGGCTCCGTAGACACCAACCTCCACAAGGGCCGCTATCGACCCACTCCGGACGCTCGCAGATGTCTGCATTTGGCCACAAGCGGTCGGTAGGCAGTCTAGTGGCCAATTGGATGTCATATTGGCCTTCTGCCGGCCGGTTTCACTATTCTAGGCAATTAAAGATTGGTGAGGAGGCGAGGATTGCATCATGTCTAGGTATAAGTTCTCCAGCGCGGAACGATGGGCGATTTTTCTTGTGCATGGCATGAAGTGCTATCTGTGCAATATCCCGATCGACCTCTCCACGATGGTGGTCGACCATGTTCTGCCCGAGTGCCTTCTCGATAGCCCCTCAGCTTGCAGCGCCGCTAAATCTAAACTGGGCCTTCCCGCTTCGTTCGACCTGAATTCCTTTGAAAATTGGCTGCCGGCCTGCAGCGTGTGCAATGGAACAAAGTCATCGGTTCAGTTCGAGCCTTCTCCCCTGATCCAGGTACTCTTGCAAAAGCTTGCTGCTAAGGCTGACGAGGCTCACAGAATTAGCTCTAAGGTCGTTCGCGATCGTCAGGTGGCCAACGCGCTCAATGTATTAGAGCGAGCGTATGAGAGCGGCGTTATGCTGGAGGAGAAAGCACGTGAGCGATTGTCGGTCCT
This sequence comes from Pseudomonas sp. YQ_5, assembly GCF_043103305.1. Lineage (NCBI taxonomy): Bacteria > Pseudomonadati > Pseudomonadota > Gammaproteobacteria > Pseudomonadales > Pseudomonadaceae > Pseudomonas > Pseudomonas sp. YQ_5. Next base: position 1,075 of record NZ_JBICJS010000065.1, read on the forward strand.
ATGGCAATTTGCTTCAGTGCAAGAGCTTGTGGACAACGGACAGCCACTTCGTTTGACTCCCTCTTTTTACCTGGTGACCACCACGGTGAAGGATGCGCTGGATTGGGGGGCCACACACTGGTCTATACCTCCTCGTGAACCGGGAGAGCCCTCACTGGTTGTGCTGTTTCGGGCGGAACGAGGCGAGTGCGTTGATTGCGGTATGATCCAACGGGTGTTTCAGCCAATTAACCAGGAAGGGGGTGGTGATGCAATCTGCGCCGTATGCCTATCGAGCCTCGACTGGATGAGCCCTGTAGCCTTAGGAGATTTGCCAACGCACTGTCGGGATAAATGATGCATTTGAGATTCATTCTCTCAAAGGACCGAGACATCCGGCTAGCCCGCTGTGATGATAACTCGAATCCCAGCGGGCAGCTGCGGGTGGTAGGTTGATCGGGCTGTGCGTTGATTGGTGCGGCATTTTTTGAGCATAGGCCAGCAGTCATTTTCCAAGAGACGAAATGCTCGCTGCCCTGATTAGAAACGTCGGTGCGCGCTAATTCAGCTCGGCGTTTCTCGGTACTGAGGTTTGGGGTAGTGGCCTGACCACTTTAAACCGGCGGGCCTATCTGAGAGTCGTCTGCGTCCCAAAGTTGGGTGGATTGACTGGCTGTCTTTTCGAGCCTTCAACACTCGCTGTCTCGGGCTTCGTTCGCCCCCCTTGTGAATGTGTCGAGCCTATGTCACCAGCATACAGGTGATAGTGGCAATTTGATTTTTGTTTAGCATCCAATGTTACTATCGGCATCCGAACGATGACGCTTCTTTGGCCGGTGTTTCGCTTTGACGCATAGTTTTCTTACGTCTATTGTTTGATTTTCTTACGAGCAGAGCGTGATGGATATTAGGAAGCAAATCGAGACTTTGTTGAGTAACTTTTGGGACAAGCGAGCGCAGGACATCATCGATGACCCCTTATCGACCGATGAGCTGGGGGCTCCTCTCGACTCCATCTCTGCTGTCGACGCTTTTGTCGGGATCGACAAGCTGGTGCAGCGCAAGCTACCCGTCGAGCTGATCATTCGCCACGGGGGATACAACTCCAAGGACCAGTTCGTCACTGATATTACCGACAAGGTTCTCCGCCATCTCAAGGAGCAACCGAAATGAGTGATGTTATGTCGTCGGGAGGCAATGATTTCGGTGATCGTCTGCGGCAAGCCCGCGAGTATGTAGGGCTTTCGCAAGAAGAAGTTGCGACGGTGCTAGGGCTATCCCGTCCGTCGATCACCAACATCGAGCTGGGCGCCAGAAAGGTTGAGGCGACTGAGTTAGGCAAACTGGCCAAGCTGTATCGGCGGACACTGGAGTACCTGTTGACAGGTGTCGAGCCAGCCCCGAGCGGGCCGGAGCAACTGGCATTCCTGGCTCGGGCGGTGAAAGGCTTGTCCGACAAAGATCTGGAAGAAGTAGCACGGTTTGCTGAATTTCTGAAGCAATCGTCTCGTAACCGCAGGGAGTAGGTCATGGCTGCACGCGACATCGCGGTGGCGACAGCCAAGGTGGCTGCCGAGGTCTTTGCATCCTCTCGCGCCATGGAGCGCGTCGAGCAGGACGGCTACACGCGCATTGATCCCTTTCGTATCGCTGCAGGCGAAGGCGTTTCGGTGTTGCTACGGCCCATGGATAAGCTGCTCGGTGCCTTCCTGCGCGAGGAGCGGCCGGGGATTCTGGTGAACTCGGCTCGTTCTGCCGGCCTTATTCACATGACCTGCGCCCACGAATTAGGCCACTACTTCATGGGGCATCAGAGCGCGATGGACGAAACCATTGACTACGGTGGCAAGGCCGAAGTGATGGAGCAGGAGGCTGAAACCTTCGGCTACCACCTGCTGGTTCCGAAGTCTCTACTGAGCATCATCTGCAAGCGAAAGGGATGGAACAGAAAATCGCTGACCAATCCTCACGTGCTCTATCAGATGTCTCTTCGTCTGGGCATCAGCTACACCGCCGCGGCTTGGTCTTTGGTTCGGCACAATGTACTGACGTATGACGTTGTTCAGGGGTTGTTGAAAGTATCGCCTGCCTCGATCAAGCAATCTCTGCTTCAGGGGCAATTGCCGGATGCCACGAAGGACGTCTGGCTGTTTGACGAAACCGATCAATCATCGGTGCTGGAGCCACGGCCGGAAGATCACTTGGTGGTGCGCTTGCAAAGCCATGCGTCCGCTGGCTATCTGTGGCGGGCAGAATCGGTGGAGCAGGTAGCCGAACAAGGCTTCACGCTGGCTCCATTGCCATCTGCGCGATCTCTGGATCCGCAATCCGTTGTGTTTGGTGCTGATTCCACGCTGGACTATGTGCTGTCAGCGCAGGAGGTTGATGCCGAAGGACCTCAAACAGTAACGCTCTGCGAAAGTCGTCCATGGATGGGCAGGCAGGCCGGCGACGCTTCGTTCCACTCCAAGGCGCATTTCGAACCGATCGCTGAAGGACTGACCCGCGAGTCGAAGCACGCGTTGATTCAGGAGGTCGTCGGCTCGTGATCACCACCGAATGCTTGGTCGACAGCTCCCCGGTCAGAGCAAAAAATCAGGGCAATCGTCCGACGTGCCTGGCTTTCGCAGTGACCGACCTGAATCGTGGCTTTGCTGATGATGACCTTGGGCCTGAATATTTTTACCGTGCGACGATCCAGAAGATTCCCGGTTGGCAGCCTGGTGACGGGGTCCAGGCCGCAGCCGCGGCTGAAGCGTCGCAGGCTGGTCATGCGCGAGAGGCCGATTTTCCATATCAGGTCGATGAGCCCGTTGTTCCTCTTGAAGCGTTGCCTGATGCCATGGACTTGTTTGGCCATCCTATCAACTTTTTTAATGCCGATATCGACGAGCTAATCGATAGCATGCGCGTGGGAGTGCCTATTGGTCTCGCTCTGCGACTCACCTACCAGTTTTATTCGCCTGTCGATGGCGTCATCCCATTCAGCGATTCGCTACTTCCCGGGGTAATGCAGCACGCGGTGGTGGCTGTGGGGTTGGGCCATGACGCTCAAGGCGAGACCTGGTTTTTGATCCGCAACAGCTGGGGACAGGAATGGGGCCAGAACGGACATGCCTGGGTCCCGGCTGCATATATTGCTGCGTATGCGACATGCGCATTTGGAGTGGAACATGGCAGTCCTGATTCAGCGTGACCGAGTAGTATCCGCCTGGCTGGCCGCAGCCCGCCATCTGTTGACCTGCCCAGAGTACACGGCTCGAAATCTAGTGTTAGAAATCGCCTCGCCTGGGGCACTGGAAGCACAAGATAGAGATATCATTGGTGCTGTCGATGCTGCCATTCGGCGACGCTGGCGTGGCCTCAGCGTACAGACTGTAGCGGGAACCATCTTCCCGAACGAGATCTACCGTCGAGAGGGGCGTCCCGGTTTTTATGACACCTACCTGAATGCGATGGCTCGCGGTATGAAGAGGGGGACGTGGGGTACCTACGCCTACAGGATGATGCGCAGAGTCAGTCGGAACGGAAAGACGACCTTCAATCCACTGGAGGTAATCGTACGAAAGCTCCAGGACTCCAAGGAAGGACGCTGCTTCCAAGCGGTGTACGAGTTGGGCGTCGTTGATGCTGAGTACGACCTTGATGATGATGGATTCGGTTTTGAATTGCCGCTATACGATCCGGCAATCGACAGGAAAAAGCCGATGAACATGCCGTGCTTAAGTCACCTCAGTTTTAAGGTGACCGGCGACAAGCTGGATCTGACTGCGATCTACCGATCCCACTGGTATGGTCAGAGGGCTTTGGGCAACCTGATCGGGCTGAGCAACCTGCATAAGTTTGTCAGTGATGAGTCCGAGTTTGAACGTGGGGTTCTGACTTGCATCGCCACCCATGCATTCCTAGATGTGGAATCGCTGGGCGGCGCGAAAGCCGCCAAACAATTGCTCGCGCTGTTTCCGGATCTAGAACAGTGAACCCTGGGTGCTCTGGCGTTTCGAACTGAATTCCTCTACTGGGATGTTGTATAGGGCACTCATCCCGTTACGGAAGTCCTTGATACCGCCATAACTCGGATGGCGGATGGCAATGACTTCGACATCAAAGCGGTTCGCATAGTTATAGGCATCACCGCCAATGGCGACTACTCGACGTACGCCCAGCCATTTGATTAAGGTCTCATTGAGCAGATCGACCGTTTTAAGTTCGCGTGCTGTGAACTTGCGGTTGGTAAACGGATTGCCTGGCTCATGCGGATGAAACGGGAACACGTTCCACAGCAGCGGTGGAAGCTTGAGTGCCCTGAGCACTGACCAGATTTCAGATGCCGTGCGCTCGACCACTGCCGGACCTAGCGTGGCCTGCTTGAAGTCCGAGCCCGGATAACGCTGCATCATTTCTGGAAGATGGAATTCGTCGGTCAGAGCCAGTCCGGTTCGTCGGCCACCGCGATACCCCAAATCCCGTCCCATCCAGATGGTGTCCACACCGATATCGGTCGCGGCCTTGAGGTAGCCACGCAGATTGCGGCGGCGTGCGGCGACAGCATCGCTGCGATCGTGGACTGGACACTTGTCAGCGTAGGGATTGAATACGTTGTCCAGCTTCAGCTCAGACAGGGCATTCACAAAGGCGGTAGGGTTCATGGCTGCTCTTTCTTTTCTAAAGGTTCAAAGTGCATGGAGTGTTCAAGCACGTTGACATGTACGGTGCCACATCGATGTCTCTGCAGTTCGCGAAAAACTTGAAAACCGGTAAGGATCGCTTTTTCCCATTGCCACAGCTTGCACGCCTCGACCTCGTAGCCTTCGACCATGCTTTCGATTTGTTTTAGCACGCTGTAATCCAGGGCTCCTGGCTTGGCGTCGATATAAAATTTGCGGCTCTTGGCATGGTTGAAGATCCAGGTCGCGATACCTTCCTCGATGATCATCGCTCGGGCACCGTCTTCGTTCTCGTCCTTTTTGGAATCGGACTTGCGCTTGCGTTTAAGCAGTGCCCGCAGCACGGGCGACCAGCCCAGAAACGCAACGTAGGCCAGATGGAATACGTCGTGGAAGCGGTAGTCGTCCGGCTCGTTACTGTTGTCTGTGAGCCGGTCCCCGATGAACACACCCTTCAAGCTCTGCACAACGTAGCCGTTCTCGCGGGTGCCCCGTTCATTGAACTCCATGGCCAATTCGGCGGGGAATTGTTCATGATCAGGGCACTTGAGATCAAACGGCGGCGGATAGACGGCTTCGTCATCCGGCCACCGGCTGAGGATCTTGTCGATGTTACTTCGTGCCACGTCCTCGAATCTCAGATCGAAGCTGGCACAGGCGATGGCCAACTCGGCCAGATGAATCCCCAAGTTCTGGCTGCGCGACGAGGGAGACAAGGCCCGCATGGAGGTAAACGAAACCTCGGCCAACACACCTGCCCGGTTTGCCAATCTGGCGAGCTGGGAGGAGCGATCGACATTCTCCGGGCTTCTGTGCATCTCCATGATGCTGTCGATGTGCCGGAACGTTACGGGCAGTATGGGTGATTTCTCGATTTCCCCAAATTCCGAGCGCAGATAGGCGATGCAGCTGGTACCTATTTCATCCGGGCCGACGTCAACGGACGCCGCAATGTTGATGAGATACCACAGCGCATCCCCTAGCTCCTCGGCAGCCAAGTCGCTGACAGAGGCTGCTAGGCGGTCACGACCGACCTTTTTGACTGCGGAGAGCAATCCACCCACTTCGCCGAAATAGCCGAACTTCAGCTTCTGGTAACCATCTTCATCCGTCTGGAACTGGTTGGTGCCGCCGGCTTTCAGTCGGTATTGAGGGATGGATAGCGAGGTTAGTTGCGGTGTCGGTACCGGCATCGAAGGTCCCTTTCCACGGTTAGATGCCAGAGAGGGCATCTCGATGAGCCTGAATCATCTCGAATCGCATTTTCCTTGCGCAACTGACAATTTTTTCTCGGGCTGCGCCGTGCGCACCCATTGCCAGTGCCCGAGTCCTGACGGACTTGGTTACATCATAGTGCGGATAAAGCGTCTTGGACTGGAACCAGCTGCGCCTCAGGCCAAGCTTGTCGGCGAAGGTATGCAATTCGTCCAACGAATCGGCAACCAGGTGGCTCCATTCACGGCCGCGCCACTTGATTCCCTCCGCATCAACATAAACCGCCATGGTGCTCGCCTTGAACAGGAAAATATGCAACTATTTTGCACATAGTTAGCAAATTTCTCAACCAAAATGAATGTATCAGATCTCGGTAGAAGCATAAAAGCAGTGCGTAGACGGAAGGGCTATACCTTGAAGGGTCTACAAGATAGCACAGGTGTTCACTACACCCAGATCTCCAAGATGGAGCGGGGGGAATGCAAATTGCTAAGTAAAAATTTGCTAACTATTTGTAATTTTTTGCACATCCCGCACACGCTGGATGGTCAGCACGTTCCCTCCGAAAGCGTGGTCGATACGGTGCAGGCGATCATTCGCACATGGCCGCATAGCGAGGGGGTGATTCGTCATTTCCTTGAAGGGATTCAAATGGCGCTTGAGGGGGGGGATACTGACGGACATGGCCAACGTCTCCCCTAGTTTTTTCTGGGATACAACGCTGGCATGATCCTCGAATGCTGTCTGTAGATTAGCTCCAGGAAGCTGGCCTACCTCTGCAGCCCCGATCAGTGATCTTCTTGAACCAAGCATCGACTTCTGCCCTAAAGTCTTTCGAGAACCCGTTCCTGTAATTTCTCGAATGTGGGTACAGATCGTCTCCTTCGAAGTCGCGTAGATGATTAGGAATCTCTACGGCGCTCGCTCCCCAGTAAACAAATTCTTCACCGATCAGTACGTTGTCCGACCCGGTATCTCTGTTCAGGTTATCCCGATTCAGTGCTCCTCCAGCGAAACTGTGATGTGAGTCTTCTTGAATCCAGCCATCGCCTCCCCGCCGGTAGATGTTGTCCCCGTAGGCCATGCTTTTGCTAGCACGCAGATTGGGTCGCTTGATTCTGAACGCTTCGTGCTCCCAGTACTCCTGAAAGGACATTTTCTGGGACACCCGCATCGCGAAGATCATCCTACCTTCAAGTTTCAGCGCTTTGCTGCCACAGCCAATGATGATGTCTCCTATCTGGGCTCCTTCCCTGATCTGTGGTTTGCAGGTGCCCAGAGTGCAGATGCCGTGAAACGGATTTGGTGCGAAGCCGTAATCCCTCACGAGCTTGTAGGAGAAAACTTTCGGTAGATCAATCATTGGCACTCAACCCGATCAATTTCGCGTTCCCCGCGAGGACTGCCGTCTGCGCATTCCCAGACCGGTTCTCCCCCTATGACCTCATCCAGTCGCGGACTGTCGATCGTAAGTACGGAGTAGGCGTGTTCATCGAATACCTGAGGCAGTGACTCAACGTCTTCGGCGATGGCCACGATACGTGTACCACAGATTGCAGCATGGTTAGCTGCACCTTCTAGGCACTCGTAGCCTTCCTCCGGGATCAGGAAAATGCTGATCACGGCGTTGTCGATGCAGCTCTGGATCTCATCGGAGACAGGCTGGTCCGCCTGAGCAGCCTCAACTTCAGGCTGCTCGGCTCCGGTCATGCAGACCTCGTAACCTCTTTCGTTCAGTTGTTGCGACACTACCTGGGCTTTATGTTCGAGCCCTGTCGTAAAGACGATACATGCCTTATCGCTCATTAGTGAAACTCCTCAACCGGGTGTGTTGTTATTTGGATGACCTCAAGGAAAGCGTTGTGGCCAGCGTTCCAGGACGAAATAGACGCATGGCGGCTATTCATCGTCGTCATAGCCTTCGCGAAAGCTAATCGTATGATTCTCGAAGTCCGCCATGACGTAGCCTTTTCGCTTATTAACGAGCTGCCGGAAGATGCTGAAGCCGTCCATGATCGCCTTCTCCCATTGCCACAATGCGCACCAGGCAACCTCGTAGCCCCTGACGAAATCCTGAATAGACTTCAGCAGGTCATAGTCGACGTGATCGACGTTCTCGAACAGCTCGCACTCAAGGCCGCGGCCAAAGATGAACGTGGCTACTCCTTCCTCGATGAGGATGGCCCTGGCGCCGTCCTGGTTTTCGTCAATTTCAGGAGCGCATTTGCGTTTCAGGTGGAGGAGTGCCCGGAGCACGGGTGACCACCCCAGATGAACTGCAAACGCCAGGTGGAAGACATCGTGGAAGCGGTAGTCATCGCGCTCCATTTTGTTATCAGTCAGGCGATCGCCGATGATGATTTTGTTGCACTTCTGAATGACGTACTGCTTCTCGCCTACGGTCTCCTCGGCAATGTAAAACTCGAGCCGTGGAGGGAATCGTTCATTCTTAGGCATGTCAACATCAAAGCGCGACGGGTAGGTCGTCTCTGCCGGCCAACGACTGAAAGTCTTCTTGAGGTTTCCAAGCGCCGCGGCGCCCATGTCCACATCGGCTGAATTTGCTGCGGCGACCAGTGCCCTAAATATCTCAACCATGTGAGCAGAAAGCTGGTCGCGGTTGCGCTTGAATGTGCCGATTTTGAAGTCATTGAGCAGATCGCCCACACATCCGGCGAGCGCGAGGACCTGTGTGCTGAACGACTCTTCCGAAACCGGTTTTCCATCTCGACACTGCAGGTCTGCAAAACCCAAGTTGGGATCTTCAGGCATCACGCTCTCCCAGTCTTCTAGGTCGCGAAAGGCCTGTTGAGCAATATTCGGCAGGTCGAGCTGGGCTCGCGTGGCCAGTGTTGAGAAATACCAGAGCGTGTCACCAAGCTCCTCAAGGATGGTTGCGCTGTAGCGCTTAAAGGCTGCCCGGTCTCGCTGCAGTTTCTTGAAGGCACTCAACAGGCTGCCAACCTCACCGAAAAGCCCGAGTATCGTGAGCTCCAATCCGGCGTCTGGCAGCTTGTCGGTCGTTTTCGCAATGCGTTGGTATGTACTGATGCTCATCCAGCCGTCACGAATCTCTGGCGGCAGGATGACAAATTGTTCAGCCGTCTTTGATGGGTCGAAACGGTCTTTCGGTGAAGATGAAGTCTGTGCGTCCATGCAGCCCCCGGCTGACTGATATCCCAGGATCGACTGTCTGCGCTGTGAAGTCGATTTGATATCATAATGGTATATCCAATAGGAGCTGTTCAAGTCTTGAGCCGAGGATTCAGATCGAGCGTCGATGCGAACAGCTGATCAAGTGCACTGAAATTTCCCACGTGGGCCTACAGTACTCGTAGCCCAGGGTTGACCGACCCGGTAGGGAAGTTTGCCGAGCAGGTATCTGTTCAGCAGGCAGCACGGTCCGAAGCGGTTGAAATAGAGGCCAAGTAGTTCGTGTAAAAACGCCCATGGACCTACGGCAATTCAAGCTGGGTGCAGCTTACAGTGGGCAACAACAAGTGGATGCAACCCCTCACTTCCGCTCGAATGCAGAAGTGAGGGATTGCAGGTTTAGCGGCCGGTTAGGCTGGGTTAGGAATTGCGCCCGCGGCTGAGCGAGTGCTTGCCTTTGCTTGACGCTTTCGCTCCAAGCAGGTGTTCACTGCATCGGTGATTGGCGTCGCACCTTCTTTTACATTGCGCATGTATATAACTGTGGTGGCCGCCGCTATCACGGCCTCAGCCGAGCCAGGATTTTCGTGTTTTTTTGCGATTTCCTGGATGATCTCGGCGTCAGTGACGCCATTTTCTTCGGCTCGGTGAAGAGCTTTGAACTCTTTCCGTGCGCGGGTTTGTTGCGTTTGAAGCGGATTTTTCATGGTGCAACCCTTCCGGTGATTAGGACTCGGGATTGAGACCTAACCCGAGGATATGGAGGGCAGGGTGCGGACTTTCAATTCGATCAAGCGCCGATCTTTGTGCAGCCACGGTGCTGGTGCCCCCGAACCGCCTGGCCGGGGGCATCGCGAACCAGCCTGTGAGCCAGTCAGCCTCAAGTTCATCATGAATCCAGATCCCTTGTGCTACAGACCTCGGGAGCCAACGCTTTGACGTAACAATGGCTTCTGGCACTGCCGGGCCTGCTTCATGATCCACAGCTTCAAGACAGGAAAGGGCAGTACCATGAAAACTGAGGCCTGCAACGACATGGCTAGTCGCCTACCCAGTTTTTTTCTTCACTGCGTTGATGCTCCACTGGCTGATACAAGGCATTGCCGAGCCTTCAAAAAAGCAGATTGCCCACGCGAAAGCAGACTAGGAACGTATCAGGGATACGGCTATTAACTAAAACTCAAGGATTGGATTTATGCTTGAAGAATTTGCAGCGCAGTTCAACAGCGGTTGGACCGCCGTCGCAGCAGTCGTAGGTGTTTTGTGTCTCGTACCAACGAAAGCAATCCAGTTGTTACACTTATACGACAGTCACTTAGCGCGAAGGCAGCACAAGCTCTTGAAGGAGCTTCGCGCAGCTGAAAGTTCTGAATCGCTATACGCTCAGTACCTAGATGACGCGCTCTATCTAGAAAGCTTTCGTATTGCCAGTGGTGTTCGAGCAGACCGGACCAAAGCCGATTTTCTGATGCGCTTGGCTCGCACGGGTCATTGGAATCACTGGCAAATTCGACAAATCGCTCGGTATCTGTGGGTCACGCCCGAGCAGCCTCGGCTAACGCTACGAATCACCGCAGTCGAGACAGCGGGGGCCTGGTCTGCGCGCTTGGTTGGATTCTTCCTTATGATCATAGGTTCCATCAGTGGGCTGATGATCATTGCGAAGGCGAGCAGCTTCGGAGCGTTCCTAGGAGGTATGGGGGCACAGGCAATGTTCATTATTGGAGCCGCGCTCATTTCGTCGCCCTTCAATAGCTATCGCACTGCCCGACGTTTTCAGAAGTATTTGGAAACCTATCCTGAGATCCTTGACCGGGTTGCAACCACGCCCTCCAGTCTTTCCAGCGAGAGCTCAATCCAAGGGTCAGGAAATGCCGTTGTGGTTAAGGCAGCTTGAAAAAGACATCTAAAATCATAAGCTTAAGTGATTTTACAGGATTTATTGTCTGTGTTTTTGATTGCAACCCTAAATTTTGCCGATCATGACAGCTTGATGAAGATGTCAGCAGTGTCTGCAGCCTTCAATCTATAACCGATTGAAAATACGGTCTTTATTGAGGAAGACCAGAAATGGTTTTGTTGAATTAAAACTGTTTTCGAACAATTAAAACTGTCGCCGATGGAGGAAAGCTCTCGCTTCCCCCCATCGGACGGCTCACCCTCCTGCCCGGTCCACCCCTCCCTACCGAAATCTGGCGTTTTCTGATGCCCCTCCCATACAGGTTGATGAATCTCTTCAGTCATACGTGAGAAGAAACTTGCTCCTCTGTTGGGGCGATCCAAAGGCAGCTACATTCGAAACCCTGGCTGCTACTAGCCGTGTGATCAAGGCCGATGCAGTCCGGATGCTCGCTGCAGAATTCGGGTGGCCTGGTTGCTATGGTTTCAATCGGCTTGTTCACTGTCACACGATGCACGCCGCATTTCATGTCATTAAGAATGATTGGGATATTTCATACTCCGGAAGCGACTATATTTCTCCCGGTGTGCAATACAGTGAGCCGGTTGCTTGGTTCTGCCCTGACTGCGTTAGAGAGGAGTAGCGGTGGCCGTGAACACTGCTGGTACCCGCTATGTCATGGGCATGCGGGTTGAGCCGTCAGAGCCTATAGGTTCTGGGCAGACGTCCTGCGGAGCCCCATACGACTTAGCTTGCGGGCGCGAAAAACAGAGGCTACTTCAGTCCATCTATAGAACTACCCCAAAAGATTGAATTTTTCAAGGCACAAAAAACTCTGCTTCAGAAGAGATATCAATGCTTTGGCACATCTCGGACAGGGAAGCTAATGCCTCGACTGATAACTGTAAATAAATAACTTCTACCTCTTGATTATCGTCGAGCAGTAAAGACATCCTTATGCCTTCGCCTGCATATTTATTTATGTCGCAATACTCTTCTATAAACTTAACTCTTAGATTTTCAATTAAGTGATTGCAAAAATTTTTAGACAAGCGCTCAGAGCTTTCAAACTCCCAGCCATCCTCTCCGAGGATCCTGCTGGCCCTGATCGGGACTATAAATGCAGCTTTATATTGTTTAGTCATTACATCACTCCTAAACTTCGACTGGAATTTTTTCAATGCCCGCTTTTTGGCTGCTGCCGCCCTATGGTGTCCGTCTTGGATTTCCAGTCGCCCTGTGCTGGGATTCCTCCAAACATCAACCGGATGATTTGGGTTGAACCCATTCTTTTCCATAGCTTTCGTGAGGCGCTTAATCTGCGAACCGGACATTTCAGATCTGGATTGCGTTGGAATCAAATTGCCAGGATTCTCATATGATCTCTTCGGCTTGAGATCCCATAATGATGAGCGCTGACACGACGTTCCACTTGCCTCAGCGCTTAGCTATTCACTGCCTTGCCAATGATCTCCATGCGACAACCTGGCAGTGCGTCATGGACCTCCAAGCTCATATCGTGCAGCCGCGCCACCGCCGATACCATGCTAAGACCTAGCCCATTACCCGGTTTGTTGCGACTGGCATCGCCTCGATAGAGTCTGCGGAAGACGGCCTCACGCTCTTCGGCGGCGATACCAGGACCGTTGTCGGAAATGCTCAGACCGCTTCGGCTGGCATCCGCGATCACCCGAACCTCTACACGCCCATGATTGGGCACGAATTTCAGGGCGTTATCTAGCAGGTTGCAGGTCGCATCGAAGAGCAATTGGGGATCGCCAGAAATGCACGCCGGATGTGGTGCAGCGACGAGTGATAGGTTTATGTCGCGTTCCTCGGCCAGCGGCTCGAACAACTCCGAGACATCGGCGGCGATCCTGTTTAGGTCGACGATAGAGAATTGGCTTCGGCGGGCGCCTGCTTCAATCTGAGAGATACGCAGTAGCGCACGGAAGGTCTGCATTAGCCCCTTGGCCTCATCGAGCGCCTCGTCCAGTGCCTCCACGTACTCAGCTTCACTCAGCTTATGACGACGTGCGCGCTCTAGACCGCCGATCAAGCGAGTCAGTGGAGTGCGTAAATCATGGGCGATATCGTCGCATACACCCTTAAGCTCGCCCATGAGCCGCTCAATGGCATCCAGCATACCATTGACCACTTCCGAGAGACGGTCGATGTCGTCGCCATTGCCGCGAACCGGGAGCCGTCGGCCTAGGTCTCCCTCAACGATATGGCGAATCGAGCGCGTCAGGCCGTCCAGTCGACGCCTAGCTGAGTAACCCAGCGCCACAGCTCCGATCAGACCAACCAGAATCAAAAGCGAGCCTCCGGAGAGGAGCGCATTCATCAAAAGCTCATGGAATTCACGAATGTCATGAATATCTTCTGCAGCTACCAGCGTGGAACTATCATCCAGCCGGTGAACGATGAAACGTACCGGTCGATTGTGGCTCCCCGATGCGCTCCAACTGAGTTCATAGGGTTGATCAAAGGAGCCGAATGCCGGAACGCTCTTCATCGGACCAACAATGGGTTTACCACTGGCGTTAAACAGCGTGGAGGGCGCCAAATTGTTGCGGTCGTTTATACTGTGGTCGAGCATCTCCTTCAGGCGTATCTGCATAGGCTGCTGGCTTAGACTCTCAATCGTTCTGTTGAGCTCTGCATCAACATCGTTGAGCAGATACCCTGTAGTTTGCCAGTAGATGTAGCCGAACAGTGCCAGGAACGAGCAGATAAACAGCGACAGAAAGATCAGCGCTGTGCGGAAGCTGGTAGTGCGTGGTACCTCACTCAGGCGTGCGAAGAACATAACCAGCTCCGCGTATGGTGTGCAGCATTGGGAGTTCGCCCTCACTATCGATCTTTCGGCGCAGACGACCTATGTGCACTTCAATGACGTTGCTCTGGTCGTCGTATTGATAGTTCCAAACGGCCTCGAAGAGCATTGTTCGGGTTACCACCTGATCAACATGCTCGGCAAGGTATTCAAGAAGCGCGTATTCGCGGGGCAGGAGATCAATCTGCCGCTCGCCGCGACGCACCGTACGACGAAGCAGGTTGATCTCGAGATTACCGATTCGCGCTCGGTTGGCCTGGGGCTGGTTTGTTGGCTGGTGATTTCGCCGGTCCAGCGCATCAAGTCGCGCGGTCAACTCGATGGACTCGAAGGGCTTGGTCAGGTAGTCGTCCCCCCCCCGCACGCAATCCTCGGACACGTTCGTCGAGGTCGCTCAGGGCACTCAGGATCAGCACAGGCGTCTGAACCCCTGAGGCCCGTAACGCCGTCAGCATGCCCAACCCTTCGAGGTTGCCCGGCATCATGCGATCCAGCACGATGAGGTCGAAGTTGCCGGCAGCAGCCTGGAGCAACCCGTCACGACCATTGTCGACCGTGATCACGGAAAAACCATGATCCTGAAGGGCTGACTCGATTTCACGCGAGGTTTTAAGGTCATCCTCGACGACCAGTACGTGGGTCATGACAATCAGCGGCTACCATCCAATGGTTGAAAAATTGAAGCGCAGTGTTCGCCCCGTCCATCTAGCTTAGTCTGTGTAAGGCCCAGCTTGGCTATTGGCAAGGGCGGGTGGAGGAATGGCGAGTCTTGTGTCGAGGTCTACTTGAGAATTCTCTTGATCGAGGACGATAAACGTACGTCCATCTACCTACGGCGCGGTTTAACCGAAGCCGGACATGTCGTCGACACGATACACGACGGCAGGACAGGCCTGGCCATGGCACTGGAGGGCATCTACCATGCCCTGGTAATAGACCGGAGCCTGCCGGGCATGGACGGCCTGGAAGTGGTGCGTGCCTTGCGCAGTAAAGATCAATCGGTGCCAATCCTGATGCTTAGTGCCAAGGCGTCCACCGAGCAACGCGTCGAAGGCTTTCAGGCAGGGTGCGACGCCTACCTGGGCAAACCGTACGCATTCGTCGAAGTGCTCGCACGCTTGGAAACACTGCTGCGGCCAAGTACACCTGCGCCCGGTAATAAGCCGGGCCAAATGCAGATCGGTGAACTGCAACTGGACAGCACTCAACATCTTGCGATTCGCCAAGGACATCGAATTCCCCTTGGCCCACGCGAGACGCTAATCCTGGAAAAGCTCATGTTGCATCCCGACCAAATCGTGACGCGCTTAATGCTGTTGGAAAGCGCTTGGGACTATGACTTCGACCCCAACGACAACGTCATCGACAAGCACATCCATCGCTTGCGTCGAAAGCTCGACGACGGATTCGACGTTTCCTTGATTGTCACTGTCCCCGGCGCTGGCTACAGGCTGGAGATACCAGAAGGGATACACGGCAGCACCAACCAAGTTTCCAGTATGGAAAAAGACAGCGGCTAACTATGAGCCGCTGTCCTCCGCGCTGATACTCGGCATGCTCCGGTATCTGCGAGTACCCAACAGGCAGGAAGCGGCTGCCGCTCGGCGAGCCAGTTCCCAGATCAAGACGGTGGTTAGATGACCCTTGGGCGTCGCATCACTACGGAGCAATAGCCGTACCGCCTGACCTTTCTCGTGAGCAATCACCTTTTACCTAGTGTGTTCGATGCGATGAGTAGTCTGATTTTGGTTGCTGGCTACCGACTGAGCATGCGCGTGCATTTGCTCGACTTGAGCGTAATGCTGCATCGCTGTATGACGCGTGGCATCCATCTGCGCAACGACGCGGTCACCACCGTTTTCGGCCATCGCCACAGCGGTGACACCCAGGAGGGCCACAACCAACATCGCTTTAAAAGATTTCATAGCAAACACTCCTTTCTCTAGAGCTGCCGGCACCGACCGGTGTCGGCTTAAGCTCTAGGCTTGGTGTCATCTTATGGGGCGGGGTATGGCATCCCGTTCTCAGCAACCTAAATCTTTTGACAGGAAGCGCATCGGTCCAACCGAGAGTACCTCTCCAGCATGGCCAGGAAAGGTCAATCGCCTCTGGTTTTCTAGACACCTTGAGCGGCTGCAAAGGGGCCGATAACGGTCACTCGCAAACGACTGCTTGCGACCAATATAGCGGCCGGTCACAACAGGGCGGAACTGGCCAGAGTTTTAATTCTCTGAATCCCAAAGCCCTCCATCCGGAGGGCTTCTTTTCTGATTGTCAAAAAACGGCCACTAACTCATTCGATCCAGATCATGTTCATGGCCTGAGGCAGCGAATGAGACTCGTCAGATTTGCATGGCCATGCCATCCACATTCATCGCCGCCTGGCGCAGGGCCTCGGAGCGTGTCGGGTGCGGGTGGCAGGTGAGGGCGATATCTTCTGCCGAGGCCGAGAACTCCATAGCCACGCAGAACTCACCAATCATCTCGCTGACGCTTGGGCCCACCAGGTGCACACCCAGTACTTCATCGGTTTCGGCATCGGCGATGACCTTGGCGAATCCTTCGGTCTCGTGGTTGATCTTGGCACGGCTGTTGGCGGTGAAGGGGAACTTGCCAACCTTGTAGGCACGCCCTTCGGCCTTGAGCTGCTCTTCAGTCTTGCCCACGGTGGCCATCTCCGGGCGGGTATAGATCACGCCAGGGATGAGGTTGTAGTTGACCTCGTGGGGCTTGCCGGCGATGCGTTCGATACAGGCCACCGCTTCGTCTTCGGCCTTGTGCGCCAGCATTGGGCCCGAAGTGACGTCGCCAATCACCCAGACACCTGGTACTGAGGTGCGGTGGTGCTCATTGCCGAGCATGCCGCGCTTGTCGGCTTCCAGGCCCACGCTTTCCAGGTTCAGCCCTTTGGTATAAGGGCGGCGGCCGATAGCCACCAACACGTAATCGGCTTGCAGCGATTCTGCGGTACCCCCAGCGGCAGGCTCCAGCGTCAGGCTGACGCCATCGGCACCTGCGGTAGCCTGAGTCACTTTACTGCCCAGCTTGAACACCATGCCTTGCTTGGCGAGCGCCTTCTGCAGGGTCTTGGCAGTTTCCGTGTCAGTGCCTGGGCAGATGCGGTCCAGGTATTCGATGACGGTGACCTGGCTACCCAGGCGGCGCCAGACTGAACCCAGCTCAAGACCGATCACGCCAGCACCGATGACGACCAGGTGCTTGGGCACTTGCGGCAGCGACAGCGCGCCGGTCGAGTCAATGATGCGCTGGTTGTCGACGGTCACACCTGGCAGAGGGGTGGGCTCAGAGCCGGTGGCAATGACGATGTCCTTGGCCTGCAACGCGGTTTCGCTACCGTCTTCGGCATTTACCACGACCTTGCCAATGCCATCCAGGCGGCCCCAGCCTTTGATCCACTCGACCTTGTTCTTGCGAAACAGGTATTCGATGCCCTTGGTCAGGCCTGCCACGCTCTCATCCTTCTGTTTCATCATCTGGGCGAGGTTGAGGGTAGGCTTGACTTCGATACCGAGGTGGGCGAACTCGTCACCGCTGGCCGCTTCGTAAAGTTCCGAAGCATGCAGCAGTGCCTTGGATGGCATGCAGCCGACGTTCAGGCAGGTACCGCCTAAGGTCGAGCGGCCTTCCACGCAGGCAACGCTCAGGCCCAACTGGCCAGCACGGATGGCTGCGTTGTAGCCGCCAGGGCCACCGCCGATGATCACCACGTCATAGACTTTCATGGGTTCAACTCCAGGATGTAGAAGCGCGAGAGGGGCACAAGGTTAAGCTGAGATGCGGAAATTGTATACAATCTGCTGTGTGGATAAGATCAGTTGGTTCTAGACCATGGTCTTGCTTAGAGGAAACATCCTACAGATGAACTACTCTGATCCGATGACGTTCGAAATATTAGGCGTCGTGGCCAATTACGGACAGGAGGGGTGTTTCATGCTTGCTCAACTTCCACCTGCATTGCAGAGCTTGCATCTGCCGCTGAGGCTGAAGCTGTGGGACGGCAACCATTTTGATCTTGGGCCTAGTCCTCAGGTCACCATTCTGGTCAAGGAACCGCAGCTGATCAGCCAGTTGACCCACCCAAGCATGGACCAGCTGGGCACTGCATTCGTCGAAGGCAAGCTGGAGCTTGAAGGCGATATCGGTGAGGCCATCCGCGTGTGCGACGAGCTGAGTGAAGCGCTGCTGGCGGATGAGGATGAAACGCCACCGCAACGTTTGTCTCATGACAAGAGCACCGACGCCAAAGCGATCTCTTACCACTATGACGTGTCCAACGCCTTCTACCAGCTTTGGCTGGACCAGGACATGGCCTATTCTTGCGCCTACTTCCGTGAGCCGGACAATACGCTCGACCAGGCGCAGCAGGACAAGTTCGACCACCTGTGCCGCAAGCTTCGTCTGGATGCCGGTGACTACCTGCTCGATGTCGGCTGTGGCTGGGGTGGGCTGGCGCGGTTCGCTGCCCGTGAGTATGGCGCCAAGGTGTTCGGCATTACCCTGAGCAAGGAGCAATTGAAGTTAGGCCGCAAGCGTGTGCAAGCGGAAGGGCTTGCTGACAAGGTCGACCTGCAGATTCTCGACTACCGCGATCTGCCCCAGGATGGTCGCTTCGACAAGGTTGTCAGCGTGGGTATGTTCGAGCATGTCGGGCATGCCAATCTGGCGCTGTACTGCCAGAAGCTGTTCGGGGCGGTGAGGGAAGGGGGACTGGTGATGAACCACGGCATCACTGCCAAGCACGTCGATGGCCGACCGGTCGGGCGCGGGGCGGGTGAGTTCATCGATCGCTATGTATTCCCCCACGGCGAACTGCCGCACCTGTCGATGATCAGCGCCAGTATCTGTGAAGCCGGGCTGGAGGTAGTGGACGTGGAGAGCCTGCGCCTGCACTACGCTAAAACCTTGCACCACTGGAGCGAGAACCTGGAGAACCAGTTGCACAAGGCAGCAGCGCTGGTGCCTGAGAAGACTCTGCGGATCTGGCGTTTGTACTTGGCCGGGTGTGCCTACGCCTTTCAGAAGGGCTGGATCAACCTGCACCAGATATTGGCAGTGAAGCCATACGCCGACGGGCATCATGACCTGCCTTGGACGCGGGAAGACTTGTACCGCTGAAATCGTAAGCGTCACAGCCCTGATATGGCTTTGCAGGAGCGGCCTTTTTCGCGAAAAGGCCGCTTTCAACGGGTGTGCTCACCCTAAAGAATCGGCGATATCAGTCGCGCAATCCGCATCCCCAATTGCTGTAGTCGATGGGTGTCCTGGGTGTCTTCTGCAGTAATTTCCCGCGCTTGTTCGAAGTCCTCGTGGAGCATGTGCTCGACCTGGTCGGCGAAGCCGCGATCGACTGTCAGCAGGGTAATCTCGAAGTTCAGGCGGAACGAGCGGTTGTCCAGGTTGGCGCTCCCAATGGCGCTGATGTCGTCATCCACCAGTACCACCTTCTGATGCAGAAACCCGGGTTGGTAACGGAACATACGTACCCCCGCGCGAACTGCTTCGAAGGCAAACAGGCTGGAGGCAGCGTAGACGATGCGGTGGTCAGGCCGTGACGGGATCAGTACCCGCACATCGACTCCCCGTAGCACCGCCAGTCGCAAGGCGGCGAACACGGCCTCGTCAGGGATGAAGTAGGGGCTGGTGATCCACACCCTGCGGGTGGCCGAATGAATCGCTTCAAGGAAGAACAGCGAGCAGGTTTCTTGTGGGTCTGCCGGGCCGCTGGCCAAGGCCTGACACAGTACGCCGTTATCCGGGTACGTATCGGGCAGGATCAGCGGCGGTAGCTGGCGCGTGGCCCAGTACCAGTCCTCGGCAAAAGATTCTTGCAAGCAGGCCAGTACCGGCCCGCTGATCTGTACGTGGGTGTCACGCCAGGGGGAAAGCTGTGGATGTTCACCCAGGTACTCGTCTCCCACATTGTGACCGCCGATGAAGCCGAGCAAGCCATCCACCACCACAATCTTGCGATGGTTGCGGAAGTTCACCTGAAAGCGGTTGAACCAGCCGCGACGGGTGGCGAATGCATGGATCTGCACACCACCGTCGCGCAGCACCTGGCTGTAGCTGGCCGGCAGGGCGTGGCTACCGACACGGTCGTACAGCACGAACACCTGCACGCCTTCGGCGGCTTTGCGTAGCAAGAGTCGCTGCAGTGCCTTGCCGAGATTGTCGTCATGAATGATGAAGAACTGCACCAGTACCACATCGCGTGCTTTTTCGATGGCTGCGAAGATGGCATCAAAGGTGGCCTTGCCATTGATCAGCAGTTTCACCTGGTTATTTGCCAGGCATGGCATGCGACCCAGCTTGGGCATGGCGCGCAAGGCTGTGTAGCTTTCGGACTCGCGAGCGGTAAGGGCTTCTTCAACCCAGGGCCGCCAGTTGAGGTTGGCCATGGCCACGTGCATTTCCTGGTTGGCCTGACGCCGAGCCTTGATGTAGGCATAGAACGAGCGGGCACCGAAAATCAGATAGGGGATCAAGGTGAGGTAGGGGATGAAGAGCAAGGGCATCGCCCACGCAATGGCCCCCTGAGCTGTCCGCACCGTGAACAGCGCATGCAGTGCGGCGACCATACCCAGCAGGTGGATCAGGCCGAGTAGGTAACCAAAGAAGTAGGGGCTGTGGTAATCCATATGCATCCTGCTTGCCGAGTACACTTGAGGTAACAGAACACGTTCCCGGTCCGCCTGCAACCTGCAGGTGGATTTGGCGTCTAAGGCTCAGTCCGGCCCGTTTGACCGGCTTTTTTCCAGGAGCGTTCATCCATGAAGATTCGTCTGCCACTGTTGGCGTTGGCCCTAGGCATGAGTAGTCCGCTGGTGCAAGCCCAGATGCTGCAACCGGGTTTGTGGGAGCTGACCACCAGCAACATGCAGGTCGATGGCAAACCGCTACCCGACATGGAATTCATGCTCGGCCAGTTGAAAAACCTGCCGCCCG
This sequence comes from Pseudomonas sp. YQ_5, assembly GCF_043103305.1. Classification (NCBI taxonomy): domain Bacteria; kingdom Pseudomonadati; phylum Pseudomonadota; class Gammaproteobacteria; order Pseudomonadales; family Pseudomonadaceae; genus Pseudomonas; species Pseudomonas sp. YQ_5. The sequence goes on from NZ_JBICJS010000065.1 coordinate 21,794, forward strand.
AGCAGCGCGCAATGATGGAAGGGGTGTTGGCCAAACAAGGGGTCAGTGTAGGTGGCAAGGGTGTGCGTTCGTGCCTGACACCAGAACAGGTGGCAACGAATGACATTCCTCTGCAAGACCCGCAATCGGGCTGCACGCAGAAGATTACCGACCGTACCGGTAACGTTTGGAAGTTCCAGTTCAGCTGCCCGAAGGCGCAGGGAAGTGGTCAGGCTACATTCCTCAGTGATCGGGAATTCACCACCCAGGTCAGTGGCACGTTCAACGCTTCGGGTGTGCAGCAGCAAGGCAGCATGAACACGCGTGCGGTGTGGTTAGGCAATGACTGCGGGGCGGTCAAACCGCGCAGCTGAAGTTCCATTACCAATGGCTGGTGGCAACCCCGTCGTGGGCATGCAGGCCTCTGCTGTCGTTCGAGCAGCCGAGCCTGGGTAGTTCCAGGAGTCGGTCGGGAAACGAATAGTTCCACGTGGAACATTTCATTTTCGGTCCTTGCCTCGATGTGGTTGCGGCTTAGCTTTTCGGCCTGACGGAGAGCTGATCAAGGCCGGCGTTTTCAGCAAGTGCTCGAAGCTGACGTGCAAATAGGCAGCAGAGGAAAAGCCTTCCAAACAAAAGAAGGCGTCAACGGCAACCCTCGATCAAGCTGCAATGCACCTTGAAGCGCTCCCCGCTGGAACTGGATACGCGGTTCAAGGTGGTCCAGCCTACGCGACGGCTGTAACCCACCCAGGTCTCACCATCACTGGCCAAGCCGGTAAAAAAAGTCAACGTGCCATAGCGGCTGTTGGTTTGTGCCCACAGTCGGCGGGTGGTGAAGTCGTAGCCGCGAAGGTAGAAGGTGCTGCCTTCGGTGCGCACGCTGTAGTAGTTGCCTTTGCCGTCCTGGCAGGCGAGTAGCGTCGCGCTTCGCGTACAGAGGGCCAATTTACTGTCTTGCGGCATGGCCAACAGCGAGGCGGGCATGGTGAGCAACAGCAATGCCATGACGCGTGGCAGATTCATTTTTCATCCTCTGTGAGCACTCGTCCGTCGAGAACCACTTGGCGAAAGTGTATTGTTATCTTATAACATTATGCAATGCATCGTTTCGAATGCGTCTGCCTGAAGAGGTTCGCCATGTCCAATCGTCTCCCCGTCACCGTGCTGTCCGGCTTTCTCGGCGCCGGCAAGAGCACGCTGCTCAACCATGTGCTGCGCAACCGCGACAACCTTCGGGTCGCGGTTATCGTCAACGATATGAGTGAAATCAACATCGATGCCAGCGAGGTGCAGCGAAATGTCAGCCTCAACCGCGCTGAAGAGAAACTGGTCGAGATGAGCAACGGCTGCATTTGCTGCACGTTGCGCGAGGACCTGCTTGAGGAGGTTGCGCGGCTGGCCGAAGAGGGGCGTTTCGATTATTTGCTGATCGAGTCCACCGGTATCTCTGAGCCACTGCCAGTGGCTGAGACCTTCACTTTCCGCGACGAACAAGGCCGCAGCCTGTCTGATATGGCGCGGCTGGACACCATGGTCACCGTGGTCGATGGCTTGAACTTCCTGCGCGACTATCAGGCAGCAGACAGCCTGGCCAGCCGCGGTGAAACGTTGGGCGAAGAAGACGAGCGGTCGATAAGTGATTTGCTGATCGAGCAGGTCGAGTTCGCAGATGTGCTGCTGCTGAGCAAGATCGACCTGATCAGCCAACATGAGCGCGAAGAACTCATTGCCATTTTGCGCAGCCTCAATGCCCGGGCGCAGATCGTACCCATGGTCATGGGCCAAGTGCCGCTGGCACGTATCCTCGACACCGGGCTGTTCGACTTCGATCAGGCGGCCCAAGCACCAGGCTGGTTGCAGGAGTTGCGCGGTGAGCATGTGCCAGAAACCGAAGAGTACGGTATCGCGGCCATGACCTGGCAGGCTCGACGCCCGCTTCATCCACAGCGCTTTTACGACTTTATCCACAAGGACTGGGAAAACGGAAGGCTGCTGCGTTCCAAAGGCTTTTTCTGGTTGGCCAGCAAATATCAGGAAGCTGGCAGCTGGTCGCAAGCGGGCGGCATGATGCGCCATGGTCTGGCTGGCCGCTGGTGGCGCTTTGTGCCACGCGAGCAGTGGCCACAGGATGTGGATAACACCAGCGAGATCTTGAAACACTGGACCGCTGAGACCGGTGACTGCCGCCAGGAGTTGGTGTTTATCGGGCAGAATATCGACTTCGAAAAATTATCCACAGCCCTCGATGCATGCCTGTTGACGGATCAAGAAATGGACTTGGGCCACATGGGCTGGTTGCGCCTACCTGACCCATTTGGCCCATGGCATGAGGAGGCGGCAGCATGAACCTGGCGCACCGACCTGTGGATATCTTTCAGGTGTTTGGCGAGACGCCCCAGGTGCTGGCCGAAGTGCTGCAGGATGGCGTGAACCTGGCCGTATGGCGGCGGCGCTTGCCGGCCCAACTGGAGGACTTTGCCGCACTGGTGATTAGCCTTGGCCAGCCCTTGGCTGATCAGCGGGTAATTGATGTGGACGAGGAAAAGAAGCCGGTATTGCCAGATCTGCTGCGTGAAGCGGCGGATTTGCATGGATATGAAGCTTTCGTTGCTGATGTGACCTGGTTGGTGGCGGCTTATACCTGCCTGGTTGGCGCACGTCGGGTCGGTTTGCGCTTGCGCGTTCTGGACGGTCCCATGTGTCCACGCTTCCATGTGGATAACGTACCTTTGCGCCTGCTCACCACCTACGTCGGCCCAGGTAGCGAATGGTTGCAAGAACGGGATAGCGGTCGTGGTGAGTTACACACAGCTGAACCATCTGTGGATAACATCCAGCAACTGCAAGCCGGTGAGGTGGCGATACTCAAAGGTGAAAAATGGCAGGGTAATGAAGGGGCAGGCCTGGTTCATCGGTCCCCTTCGGCACAGCAGGGGCGTTTGCTGCTCAGCCTTGACTGGCTGGCCTGACAGCGCATAGTGAGGCATCACCGCCGCCTGAAGCCACGCCATGTTGCAGAACATTCCCACCCATGTAATTGCTGGCCCGCTGGGTGCTGGCAAGACCACTTTGATCCGTCAATTGCTGGCCCAGCGCCCCGCAAACGAGCGCTGGGCGGTATTGATCAACGAGTTCGGCCTTGTCGGCCTGGATGCAGCCTTACTTAGCCGTGACGAGGACGGCATCGCCATCGGCGAGGTTGCAGGCGGCTGCCTGTGCTGCGTCAACGGCATGCCGTTCCAGGTGGCCCTGGGCCGATTGCTACGCAAATCGCGGCCTGACCGGCTGTTTATCGAACCTTCCGGCTTGGGCCATCCGTTGCAGCTGCTGGCTCAGTTGCAACAAGCGCCTTGGGTTGGAGTGCTGACAATTCAGCCACTCTTGATGGTTGTGGATGCCCAGGCCATGGCTCGAAACGAGCCGCTTCCAGAGGCTCAACAGCAGGCTTTCAACGCCTCTGAACACGTGGTTTTCAATAAATCAGAGGCTGTGGATGAACAACATAAGTTGTTGATAACTAATAAATTTAAAGAAAAGAACATTGTGTGGACCGTACAAGGGCAACTGCCTCTGTCCGGCCTCCCGACGGCCCCCGAACAGATTGTTGACAGCTCATTACTGAAAAACCAGATTGTCGACAATCCTGGAATCGCTCCCGCATTACTGTGGACAGACCCCCGTCAGCCGATCTGCCTTGCCCAGCAAGGGGAGGGCGGTTGGAGTATTGGCTGGCGCTGGCACCCTGGCCAACAGTTTTATCCACAGCGGCTAAAGGCTTTCTTGTGTGCTTTGCCATGGCGACGGGCCAAGGGAGTTATCCACAGCATGGAAGGCTGGTGGTCATTCAATGGGCTGAATGGGGATATGCCCGCTTGGCAGCCCAGCGACTGGCGCAGGGACAGCCGTATCGAGCTGATTTTCGATCAGCCGCAACCGCAACCCGCGTTGCAAGCCGGGTTGAATGAATGTCGCGTCAGTTGATCAGTTGCGCCAGCGGTTGTGCTCCTGGCGCCATTGCTGCATCTCTATGACGTTGTCGGCGCGTGGTGGGGTCTTGATTTCGAACGGGTAGGGCGCCAGTTCGATCTGCACACTGTGGGCGCCGAACTGGGTCGCGGTGCCGGGGTGACGTTGCTCACCCGTGACGGTGAACTCGAAGGCATAGACGCGTGCCAGGCGCTTTCGGCCATTGGCATCCCGGACAAAGGCGATGCGTTTGAGCGCTACGGCATCGTCAAGCAACTCCAGGTCGAGTTTGGCGCAATGCTGTTTGACCCGTTCCAGGGCCTTTTCACGCAACCCATGGTTGTGCCACAACCAAGCGCCTGCCGTGGCTACCAGCATCAGGACGAAGAGGTTCTCCAGGGTCAACATTTGCATATGCTCCAAACAGGTAGATCCAGCTTAACTGCGTTCCTGGCCTGTCGTACAGGTAGCAATCGAGTTCATACTGCGCTGTGCACAATCCTTGAAACAGCTTTGGAAACCTCCCGCATGAAACGTACCCCGCACCTGCTCGCCATTCAGTCCCACGTGGTGTTCGGCCACGCCGGCAACAGCGCCGCGGTATTCCCCATGCAGCGTATCGGGGTCAATGCCTGGCCACTCAATACCGTGCAGTTCTCCAATCACACACAGTATGGCCAGTGGGCGGGTGAAGTGCTTGCCCCAGCGCAAATTCCTGCGTTGGTGGAAGGCATTTCCAACATCGGCGAGCTGGGCCACTGCGATGCAGTGCTTTCCGGCTATTTGGGCAGCGCCGAACAAGGGCGAGCGATCCTGGCCGGCGTCGAGCGGATCAAGGCGGTAAACCCAAAAGCCTTGTACCTGTGCGACCCGGTCATGGGGCACCCGGAAAAAGGCTGCATCGTGCCGCCGGAAGTCAGTGAGTTCCTGCTTGACGAGGCGGCAGCCACGGCGGACATCCTGTGCCCCAACCAGCTGGAGCTGGACAGCTTCTGTGGGCGCCGCGCCCAGTCGCTGGAGGATTGCGTGAACATGGCGCGTAGCCTGCTGCAGCGTGGGCCGCAGGTTGTACTGGTCAAGCACCTGGCGTACCCCGGGCGGGCCGAAGAGCAGTTCGAAATGTTGCTGGTGACCGCCGAGCACAGCTGGCACCTGCGCCGCCCGCTGCTGGCGTTCCCGCGTCAGCCGGTTGGGGTGGGTGACCTGACCTCAGGCCTGTTCCTGGCCCGCGTGCTGCTTGGCGACAGCTGGGTGCAGGCATTCGAGTTCACTGCTGCGGCGGTGCATGAAGTGCTGTTGGAAACCCAGGCCTGCGCCAGCTACGAATTGCAGCTGGTACGGGCCCAGGACCGCATTGCGCACCCACGGGTGCGCTTCGAGGCGCAGTTGCTGGCGCTTTAAATGGCGTCGGTTTTCAGGTCCTGGTAGCGCTTTTCCAGTTCCTGGCGGATCTGCCGGCGCTGCTGGCCCTGCAGGAAGCGGCGTTTTTCTTCGCTGCTGTACGGCTGGCGCGGCGGCACCGGCACTGGGCGGCGGTTGTCATCGACCGCGACCATGGTGAAGAAGCAGCTGTTGGAATGGCGCACCGAGCGCTCGCGAATGTTCTCGGTCACAACTTTGATGCCAACTTCCATCGAAGTGTTGCCGGTGTAGTTGACTGACGCCAGGAAGGTCACCAGTTCACCCACATGTACGGGTTCACGGAAGATCACCTGGTCGACCGACAGGGTCACCACATAGCTGCCGGCATAACGGCTGGCGCACGCATAAGCCACTTCGTCGAGGTACTTGAGCAGGGTGCCGCCATGTACGTTGCCAGAAAAGTTGGCCATGTCCGGGGTCATCAGGACGGTCATGCTCAGCTGGGCGTTTCCAGGTTCCATAGTGTGCTCACGGTGAGGTTGCGCTGAATCGGGCGAATGGAGGGCGTTATCTGCTGACACTTCTGTTCCCCTCTTTGAACTTGCCTTGCTGATACGGGACGTTGGCTGGCGCGCTGTCGTCACGCTGATCATGCCATCACGAGCGCTTTTCCAGCCGATCTGTTTCTGCATATTGCACCGACTTTTAGCGGCGGAGTGCGATGTTAACCTGAGTGCGCCCATGCAACATGGGCGTCGCTGCATTCAATACAGTATGTACTTGCTGCTCGCTCAGGGTTGCCTCGGCAGGAGCGGTCTGCCCAGGCATCCATAAAAAGACGAGATAAGGAGTATCACGCCATGCATGCCATCAGCTTCATCCAGGACCTGGCAGTCATCATGCTGATCGCTGGCGTCGTCACCATTCTTTTTCACCGCCTGAAGCAGCCGGTGGTGCTGGGCTACATTGTCGCCGGCTTCATCATTGGCCCACATACTCCCCCATTCGGCCTTATTCATGACGAAGAAACCATCAAGATCCTCGCTGAACTGGGCGTGATATTCCTCATGTTCTGTCTGGGGCTCGAGTTCAGCCTGCGCAAGTTGTTCAAGGTTGGCGCCACGGCGTTCATCGCAGCGTTCCTGGAAATCGTCCTGATGATCTGGATCGGCTTCGAGATTGGCCGCTGGTTTGGCTGGAGCACCATGGATTCACTGTTCCTGGGCGCCATCCTGGCCATTTCCTCCACCACCATCATCGTCAAGGCGCTCAACGACTTGAAGATGAAGAACGAGCGCTTTGCCCAGCTGATTTTTGGCGTGTTGATCGTCGAGGACATTCTTGGCATCGGTATCATTGCCCTGCTGTCAGGTATCGCGGTCAGCGGCACGGTCAGCTCGGGTGAGGTGTTCTCCACTGTCGGCAAACTGTCGCTGTTCATGATCGTCGCCCTGGTCATCGGTATTTTGCTGGTGCCGCGGTTATTGGCCTACGTCGCCAGGTTCGAAAGCAACGAAATGTTGCTGATCACCGTTCTGGGCCTGTGTTTCGGCTTCTGCCTGCTGGTTGTGAAGCTGGAATACAGCATGGTACTGGGCGCTTTCCTGATTGGCGCGATCATGGCCGAATCACGCCAGCTATTGAAAATTGAACGCTTGATCGAGCCTGTACGCGACCTTTTCAGCGCCATCTTCTTCGTCGCCATTGGTCTGATGATTGACCCTCAGGTGCTCCTCGACTATGCCTGGCCGATCGTGGTCATTACGTTGGCGGTGGTACTGGGCAAGATGCTGTCTTGTGGCATGGGAGCGTTCATTGCCGGCAATGATGGGCGCACGTCACTGCGTGTTGGCATGGGGCTTTCGCAGATCGGCGAGTTCTCTTTCATCATCGCCGCGCTGGGCATGACCCTGCAGGTGACCAGCGACTTCCTTTACCCGGTGGCGGTGGCAGTATCGGCAATCACTACGCTGCTGACACCCTACCTGATCCGCGCGGCTGACCCGTTGTCGCAAAAACTGGGCAATGTGGTGCCCGCTCGCCTCGCACGCGTACTGTCTTTGTATGGTGAGTGGTTGCGCAACATCCAGCCGCAGGGCGAGAGTGCCATGCTGGCGGCGATGATCCGGCGCATCCTGTTGCAGGTGGGGGTGAACCTGGCGCTGGTGATCGCCATCTTCTTCAGTGGCGGCTACTTTGCAGGGCGTATCGGCAATTGGCTCAGTGAGTGGGTCAGCGATGTAAGCCAGCAGAAGGCCATCATTTGGGGGGCTGCATTGCTGCTGTCACTGCCTTTCCTGATCGCCGCGTACCGCAAGCTAAAGGCACTCTCGATGCTACTGGCAGAGATGGGCGTGAAGCCGGAAATGGCCGGGCGACATACCCAGCGCGTGCGCCGTGTGATCGCCGAAGTGATCCCGCTGTTGTCGCTGCTGGTGATTTTCCTGCTGCTGTCGGCATTGTCCGCCAGCATTCTGCCCACCAGCGAATTGCTGCTGGTGATTGCCGTGGTGGCTGCGGTGGTGGTGGCGTTGTTGTGGCGCTGGTTCATCCGTGTGCACACGCGCATGCAGATCGCGTTGTTGGAGACGCTGGAGAACAGTCGCGAAAACTCGCACTGAGGGGTTGCGCCCGAGGCAAGATCTCCCGTTCGCCAAGAAGAAGGGCTATAGCGATGTCGCCAGGCATGGAAAGCCTGGCGATTTAACGACCTTGACGCGCTAAGACGTCATTTTTCCTGCCTCAGATCGCGAGCTTCTCTATAGGCTCTAGCGATCAGCTCTCCAGCCAAACATCTCGCGCCCAGTGCCACACCGATTCCCAACTGTCTTCGCCGACAATTTCCTCTTCGGCATCCCACAGCACCACGGTGCCGTCTTCTTCGACGCAATAGTAATTGTCGCCGTCCTGGCACAGCGGAATCAGGTCACGCGGTACGCCGGCATCCCAGGCATTGGATGCCACATCTGGCAGGTAGGTGTGCGACTGCGGATCAGTGACGGTAACAGGCTCAAGGGAGCCGTAAACCACATCACTTACGGTCAGCAGAAACTCTTTGAACACGAATGGAATATTGATGAACAGCTGCTCTTCGATCTCTACCAGCTGGTCTTCGTCGGGAAGCTCCAAGGGCACCGGTACCGGCTCATTCGCTTCACGGAGTTGTTCGATCACTTCTTCCACGGTTCACTTCCTCTAACCTAGATGACAACGCTGCGCCTTATACCCTAGTAGCCCACTTTGGCAAAAGCAAAAACCCCGGGCAAGCCCGGGGTTCTCTGTTTAGCACGCAGCGATTAGCCGTTTTGACGGATACCGGCTACCAGCCAAGGCTGGTTCTCGCCTTGGGCGCGAACCATGTGCCAGCTTTCGCTGAACACTTCGCCCTGGTCGAAGCGCGAATTCTTCGACACGCCACGGAAGGTCAGGGTAGCGTCGGTGCGGTCGGCGCGATCATCGACACCGTCCAGCTGCACTTCCAGGTTATCGATGTAGGTAGACTGGAAGCCATCACCCAGTTCAGCACGCTCACGCTTGAGGAACTCGAGCATTTGCGGGGTAACGAACTCGCTGATCTTGTCCATTTCGTTGGCATCCCAGTGCTGCTGCAGCGACTGGAAATGGCTACGGGCTGCAGCCAGGAAGCTCTGCTCGTTGAACCAGGCCGGCGCGTTGATCACCGGGGCTGCTGCGGCAGCAGGTGCGGCCGAACCACCGAAAATCGACGGTTGCGCAGGCTGAGCGTGAGCCTCACGCTGCATCGGCGCATGGCCCGGCATGGCCATTTGTGGCTGCTGCTGGCGGCGGCGCGCGGCGATGAAGCGGAACACGAGGAAGGCGATGAGCGCCACGATCAGGAAGTCCATGATCTGGAAGCCTTCGAAACCGTCGCCCATGAACATGGAAGCCAGCAGGCCACCGGCGGCGAGGCCGGCCAGTGGGCCCAACCAGCGCGAAGCACCGCTGGCGGCAGCCGGTGCACGGCCAGGTGCGGTCGGCGCGGCTGCAGGCGTGGTTGGCGTAGCCTGGCGGGTCTGGTGGATAGGCGCGGAGCCCGAGCTCTTGCCGCCGCCGAAACGCTTGGCGCTGGCGTCCAGGCTCAGCGTCAGGCCGACGCAGAGCGCCAGTGCGATGCTAAGAAAACGTTGCATAAGTGGGATATCCCCTGTTGTGGATTGCACGCGCGTCATGGTGCACAGGTTCCCGGGCACATGACCAGCGACATAGTGTTTCGAGCTTTTGCCTGATGTTACAAAGTTGGCAGGCCCGACCCTTGTGGGCTTTAGACAGCCTCGAGCTTGGCATACCCAAGCATCAGCCATTTGCTACCTTCGGCAAAATTCACCTGCACCCGCGCCTGAGCGCCAGAACCCTCGAAGTTGAGGATCACGCCTTCGCCAAATACCGCATGCTGCACACGCTGACCCAGGTTGAACGCGGTCTGCGGAATGCTGGCATTGGCGAACAGGTTGCTGTTGGTGGCCGTCTTGGCCCCGCCGAACGGGCGGCTGACACTGTTGGACAGGCGTACTTCCTGAACCAGGCCGGCCGGAATTTCACGCACGAAACGCGACACCTTGTTATACGTCTCGCTGCCATAAAGGCGGCGTGTTTCGGCGTAGGTCATGACCAGCTGGCGCATGGCGCGGGTGATGCCTACATAGGCCAGGCGTCGTTCCTCTTCCAGGCGGCCGGGTTCTTCCAGGCTCATCTTGTGCGGGAACAAGCCTTCTTCCATGCCCACCAGGAACACATAGGGGAACTCCAGGCCTTTGGCGCTGTGCAGGGTCATCAGCTGGATGCTGTCTTCATGCTCGTCAGCCTGAGTATCGCCAGCTTCGAGTGAGGCGTGGCCAAGGAAAGCCGAGAGCGGAGACAGGTCGGCGTCTTCGTCGGTGGACTCGAAGTTGCGTGCGGCACTGACCAGTTCCTCAAGGTTTTCTACCCGTGCCTGGCCCTTTTCACCTTTTTCTTCCTGGTGATAGGTGATCAGGCCGGACTGTTCTATGGCGGTCTGGGTCATGGTATGCAGCGGCATGTCCACGACTTTGGCGGCCAGCCCCTCGATTAGCTCGATAAAGGCCCCCAGGGCACTGGCGGCGCGACCCTTCAGGGCCTTGGCGGCGAGCAGCTGGCACATGGCCTCCCACATGGACAGCTGGCTGTGGCGGGCGTGCTCGCGGATGGCTTCGACGGTTTTTTCACCAATACCGCGCGGCGGCACGTTGATCACCCGCTCCAGAGCGGCATCGTTGCCACGCCCTTCGATCAGGCGCAGGTACGCCATGGCATTCTTGATTTCGGCGCGCTCGAAGAAGCGCTGGCCGCCATAGATGCGGTAGGGGATACGCTCACGCAGCAGGGCTTCTTCCAGCACTCGCGACTGGGCGTTGGAGCGGTACAGGATGGCGATCTCGTTGCGCGCATTGCCCTGCTTGACCAGGCTCTCGATGGTTTCCACTACATAGCGCGCTTCATCGTGCTCGTTGTAGGCCGCGTACAGGGTCAGTGGTTCGCCTTCGCCCATGTCGGTCCACAGTTCCTTGCCCAGGCGCCCGCTGTTATTGGCGATCAGCGCGTTGGCCGCCTTGAGGATGCCGCCGGTGGAGCGGTAGTTCTGCTCCAGGCGGATCATTTCGGCGTCGGGGAAGTCGGCGGTGTACTGGTGAATGTTTTCGATCTTGGCGCCGCGCCAGCCGTAGATCGACTGGTCGTCATCGCCTACCGCCATCAGGCTGTCGCCGCCGCGTGCCAGCAGGCGCAACCAGGCGTACTGCACGGCGTTGGTATCCTGGAACTCGTCCACCAGCACGTGGCGGAAGCGTCGCTGATAGTGCTCCAGCAGGCCCGGGTGGTCACGCCACAGGTCCAGGGCGCGAAGCAGCAGCTCGGAGAAATCGATGACCCCGGCGCGCTCGCAAGCCTGCTCGTAGGCGGTGTAGACCTCGCGCATGGTCGCCAGGAACAGGTCGCCCCCCGCCTGGATATGCTGCGGGCGCAGGCCTTCGTCTTTCTGCCCGTTGATGAACCACTGGGCCTGGCGTGCCGGCCACTTCTGCTCGTCCAGGCCCAACTCGCGCATCACCCGCTTGATCAGACGCTGCTGGTCGTCGCTGTCGAGGATCTGGAAATTCTGCACCAGCCGTGCTTCCTGCCAGTGGGCCCGCAACAGACGATGGGCCAGGCCGTGGAAGGTGCCGACCCACATGCCTGCCGGGTTGATGCCCAGCAGTTGTTCGATCCGCTGGCGCATTTCTGCTGCGGCCTTGTTGGTGAACGTCACCGACAGGATCGAGTGCGGCGATGCCTGCTCGACCTGGATCAGCCAGGCGATACGGTGTACCAGCACGCGGGTTTTACCGGAACCGGCACCGGCAAGCACCAGTTGACGCCCGAGCGTGGCCGCTACGGCCTGGCGTTGGGCATCGTTGAGGGAGTTCAGCAGGAGAGAGAGGTCGTCTGTGCGCATCGGGCCATTCTAGGGCGATGCCGGGTAAGGGGCAAATATCTACTGTATGAATATTCACCTGGCTGCATCCCGCTCATCGGTCCGGGGTCAGCTTACGGCCTGCGCAAGCTGGCTGACGCATGGTCAGTCAATGGCCTTCAAGGCAAAGGACTTCGCCCCTTTGAACTTTATCTGCGCCTGTTTCAGATTGAAGGTAGCGTCAACGCGCAGGTAATTCAGCCATGCCAGTGCCTGCCATGCCTGGCGAGCAGGCTGTTGGCTTGCTCGGGCCCAGAACTGCCAGCCGGGTAGGGGCGGGGCGCCTGGAAGTGCTCTTCACAGCCCTTGATGATTGGATCTACCCAGGCCCAGGCTGCTTCCACTTCATCGCGGCGCATGAACAGTGTCGAATCACCTTCGAGCACATCCAGCAGCAAACGCTCGTAGGCTTCCCAGCGGCGAGTCTGGCTGAACACCTGGGCCAGATTAAGGTCCAGCTCCACGGGCTCCAGGCGCATGCCCTTGCCTGGGCTCTTGGTCATCATGCGCAGGCTGATGCGTTCGTCCGGTTGCAGCTGTATCAGTAGCTGGTTTACCTGGCCGCCACTGAACAGTTCGTGAGGCACTGGCTTGAACTGGATGACGATCTGCGAAGCGCGCCGCGCCATGCGTTTGCCGGTGCGCAGATAGAAGGGCACGCCCGCCCAGCGCCAGTTGTCGATGTGCGCCTCGATGGCCACGAAAGTCTCGGTATCGCTGTCGTTGTCGACATCCTTTTCAAAGTAGTAGGCCGGCACTTCCTGGCCGCCGATACGCCCGGCGCCATATTGGCCGCGTACTGTCTTGTCCTGCACATCCTGGCCAGTGATCGGCTTGAGGGCGCGCAGGATTTTCACCTTTTCGTCGCGTACCGCTTCGGCCTCGAACTGCGCAGGTGGCTCCATGGCCACCAGGCACAGCAGTTGCAGAAGGTGGTTCTGCAGCATGTCGCGAATAGCCCCGGCGCGATCGTAGTAGGCACCGCGGTTTTCTACGCCCAGCGTCTCGCAAACGCTGATCTGGACATGGTCGACCTGGTTGTTGCGCCACACCGGCTCCAGCAGGGCATTGGCAAAACGCAGGGCCATCAGGTTCTGCACGGTTTCCTTGCCCAGGTAGTGGTCGATGCGGAACACCTGGCTTTCTTCGAACACCGTGCCAATCGCTTCATTGATGGCAGTGGCGGATTCCAGCGAATGGCCGATCGGTTTTTCCAGCACGATGCGCGCTTCGGTGTCGGCCAGTCCGGCAATGCGCAGGTGGTTGGCAATCGGCACGAACAGGTTGGGAGCGGTGGCCAGGTAGAAGATGCGCGTCAGCCCACCGGGTTCGCCCAGGTAGCGTGCCAGGCGGCCGAAGTCGGCGCTTTGTGAAGCATCCATCGGGAAGTAGTCGACCCGTGCAGAAAACCGCTGCCACACCTCCTCGTCGAAGTCGCTGCGGGCAATCTGCGCGCGACAATGGCGTTCGGCAAGTTTCAGGTAGTCGAGGCGTGGCAGGTTGCGTCTGGCCAGTGCGATGACCCGCACGGCAGGGTTCAGACGGGCCTCGCGAAACAGGTGGTAGAGCGCCGGAAGCAATTTGTGCAGGGCCAGATCACCGGTGCCGCCGAAGACCAGAATGTCGCAAGGAATAGTCAAACCGCCACTCTCCACGTTCGTTTAACTGGGCGGGTTGGCGTCCATGTAGTATAACTACAAGAAAGCTACAACCCGGCAAGCCGATCATAACCGAGTCCAGCCTGTGAATCTGTTGCAACATATCGCCCAATCGCGCCACCTGCTGCGCAAATCGGAACTGAAAGTGGCCGACCACGTGCTGCTCGACCCGGCTGCCGTCATGCACAGCTCCATGGCCGACTTGGCGCACAGCGTGGGTATCAGTGAACCGACCATCGTGCGTTTCTGCCGGGCCATTGGCTGCTCGGGCTTCCAGGACCTGAAGCTGAAGCTGGCACAAAGCCTGGCTGCAGGGGCCAGTTTCGGTCAGTTCGCCATCCACGAAGATGACTCGGTCGCTGACTACAGTCTGAAGATATTCGACACCACCCTGCACACCCTGATGGAAGTGCGCGAGCACCTTGATCCGCAGGCGCTGCAACAAGCAGTGAGCGCCATGGCCCAGGCGCAGCGGGTAGAGTTCTATGGCTTTGGCGCGTCCGGTGCGGTTGCAGCCGATGCCCAGCACAAATTCTTCCGCCTGCTGCTCAGCGCGGCAGCGTATTCCGACCCGCACATGCAAGCGATGTCGGCGGTTACCCTGAAACCGGGTGATGTGGCGGTGTGTATTTCCCAGTCGGGCCGTTCCAAGGACCTGCTGATCACCGCCAACCTGGTGCGTGAGAGCGGCGCCAACCTGATTACCTTGTGCCCCAGCCAGACGCCGCTGGCCGAGCTGTCGACGGTCAACCTGGCGATCGACGTGCATGAAGACACCGAGATCTATACCCCTCTGACCTCGCGTATTGCCCACCTGGTGGTGATCGACGTGCTGGCCATGGGCGTTGCCATGGCGCGCGGGCCTAGCCTGGTCAACCACCTGAAGAGCGTGAAGCGCAGCTTGCGCAGCCTGCGTCTGTCGCCCAAGTCGATCAAGGCTACAGACGACTGAATTCAACCTGTACTGGCCTCTTCGCGGGCTTGCCCGCTTCCACAGGTACTGTGCACCTCTATAAATCGGTGCAATTCCTGTGGAAAGAGGCCGGTACAGGCCGTGAAAATTCACGATTCTGTCACCATTCCACCGCAAAACGGTAAACCATCAAGGCCAGTCTGAAACTCTCGCATCCTATCTGGGAGACAGGCAATGGCTCGTGACTTCGACGGTACGTACCAACCCAACGCCAAGGCTCGCAAGCAGCAGGAAAAGGATCAGCGCCGCATGGAATACCGCCGCGCGATCGAAAGCTATTGCGACCAACGTCAACTGCTCCGCGACCTGGCGGACTACCCTGAGCTGCAAGCACTCACGGTATGGCAGTCATCGGCGGCAACTTCCCCGAAAAACGTTCAACAAGCGCGCTGATCAATGCACGTTCGCCGCGGATGAATGCCAGGAACGCCAAGGCCACCGGCGACTGCCGCTTGGCCTTGGCCTGCACCACGCACCAGCTACGGTACAGCGGCAGTTCCTCGACCGGTAATTCCTTCAGCACACCGGTGGCCAGTTCCAGGTTGACTGCGTGACGGGTCAGCAGGGCGATCCCCAAGCCGGCGATCACGCATTCGCGCTGGGCATCGGCCGAGGCTACCTCAAGCGTCTGGGCGAAATGCACGCGCTTGTCCTTGAAGTACTCTTCGCACGCCTTGCGTGTTCCCGAACCCTGCTCGCGGACTAACAGGGTATGAGGCTCCAGGTCCTGCATGCGCAACTGCTCCAGCTTGCACAGCGGGTGGTTCGGCGGGGCAACCGCAACGATCGGGTTGTTGAGGAACGGCAGAAACTCCAGGCCCATGTCTTGCGGCACCATCGACATGATGATCAGGTCGTCGCGGTTATCGGAAAGGCGGCGGATGGCTTGGGCGCGGTTGACTACCGTCAGGGTCAGGTTGACCTCCGGGTGACGCTGCTTGAAGGCGGCGAACAGGTGTGGCACGAAGTACTTGGCACTGGACTCAATCGCCAGTTTCAACTGACCCTGCAATGAGCCCTGCATGTCCGACAGCTGCATGTCCAGGCTTTCCAGGCGCCCGAAGATATCGTGGCTGGCGCGCTGAAGGGCCTCGGCCGCCTCGGTCAGGTAGAGCTTCTTGCCCACGTACTCGAACAGTGGCTGGCCGATCAGCTCTTCAAGCTGGCGAATCTGTAGACTAACGGCGGGTTGCGTCAGCGCCATCTCCTCCGCAGCACGGCTGTACGAGCGCAAATCGCACACCTCATTGAAGATCTGGAGTTGACGCAATGTCATACGCATCAAGGACTTACGCATTTTAATCGGCTCTTCGGCAACACCCTGTTACCCAACTATAAGCTTTTACTAATACAGCCTCTAACAAATATTGATTTTTGTTTATCGACCTACAGCGCTAGGGTGAATACGCGACTGGCCAGCAACGTCTGGTCACGCGCCGACCGGTAGAACCGGCTCGACTGTTCCTACGGCTTTGGGAAGACTCCAGTGATAAAAAAAATCCTGATCGCCAACCGAGGTGAAATCGCAGTTCGGATCGTGCGTGCTTGCGCCGAGATGGGCATTCGCTCGGTAGCGATCTTTTCCGACGCCGACCGGCATGCCTTGCACGTCAAGCGCGCTGACGAAGCCCACAGCATCGGTGCCGAGCCGCTGGCCGGTTACCTGAACCCGCGCAAGCTGGTGAACCTGGCTGTGGAAACCGGCTGTGATGCCCTGCACCCGGGCTATGGTTTCCTTTCGGAAAACGCCGAACTGGCAGAGATTTGCGCCGAGCGCGGGATCAAGTTCATTGGCCCGGCCGCCGACGTGATCCGCCGTATGGGCGACAAGACCGAAGCGCGCCGCACCATGATTGCCGCCGGTGTGCCGGTAACCCCGGGCACCGAAGGCAACGTTGCCGATATTCATGAAGCCCTGAGCGAAGGTGACCGCATCGGTTATCCGGTGATGCTCAAGGCCACCTCCGGTGGTGGCGGCCGCGGTATTCGCCGCTGCAATAGCCGTGAAGAACTGGAACAGAACTTCCCGCGGGTAATTTCCGAGGCGACCAAGGCCTTTGGTTCGGCCGAAGTGTTCCTGGAGAAGTGCATCGTCAACCCAAAGCACATCGAGGCGCAAATTCTCGGTGACAGCTTCGGCAACGTAGTGCACCTGTTCGAGCGCGACTGCTCTATCCAGCGCCGTAACCAGAAGCTCATCGAAATTGCCCCGAGCCCACAGCTCACTCCCGAGCAGCGAGCCTACATCGGCGACCTGGCGGTGCGTGCGGCCAAAGCGGTGAATTACGAGAACGCCGGTACTGTGGAGTTCCTGCTCGCCGATGGCGAAGTGTACTTCATGGAAATGAACACCCGGGTGCAGGTGGAACACACCATTACCGAGGAAATCACCGGGATCGACATCGTTCGCGAGCAGATCCGCATTGCCTCGGGGCTGCCACTGTCGGTCAAGCAGGAAGATATTCAGCACCGTGGCTACGCTTTGCAGTTCCGTATCAATGCTGAAGACCCGAAAAACAACTTCCTGCCCAGCTTCGGCAAGATCACCCGTTACTATGCCCCCGGCGGCCCAGGCGTGCGTACCGACACGGCGATCTACACCGGCTATACCATTCCGCCGTTCTACGACTCCATGTGCCTGAAACTGGTGGTGTGGGCGTTGACCTGGGAAGAAGCCATGGACCGCGGCCTGCGGGCCCTGGACGACATGCGCGTGCAAGGGGTGAAGACCACCGCCGCGTACTACCAGGAAATCCTGCGCAATCCGGAATTCCGTAGCGGCCAGTTCAATACCAGCTTCGTCGAAAGCCACCCTGAATTGACCAACTACTCGATCAAGCGCAAACCCGAAGAGCTGGCCCTGGCCATCGCTGCCGCCATCGCCGCCCACGCAGGCCTGTGAGGAACCCCATAATGTCCAAGAAAATTCACGTAACCGACACGATCCTGCGCGACGCTCACCAGTCCCTGCTGGCCACCCGCATGCGTACCGAAGACATGCTGCCGATCTGCGACAAGCTCGACAAGGTTGGCTACTGGTCGCTGGAAGTCTGGGGTGGTGCCACCTTCGACGCCTGCGTGCGCTTCCTCAAGGAAGACCCGTGGGAGCGCCTGCGCAAGCTGCGTGCAGCGCTGCCCAACACCCGCCTGCAAATGCTGCTTCGCGGTCAGAACCTGTTGGGCTACCGCCACTACAGCGACGACGTGGTCAAGGCCTTCGTCGCCAAGGCTGCGGTTAACGGCATTGATGTGTTCCGCATTTTCGACGCCATGAACGACGTGCGTAACCTGCGCGTGGCCATCGAAGCGGTCAAGGCCGCCGGCAAGCACGCCCAGGGCACCATCGCTTACACCACCAGCCCGGTACACACCATCGAAGCCTTCGTGAAGCAGGCCAAGCAGATGGAAGCCATGGGTTGCGACTCGGTGGCGATCAAGGACATGGCTGGCCTGCTGACCCCGTTCGCCACTGGCGAGTTGGTCAAGGCGCTGAAGGCTGAACAGTCGCTGCCGGTGTTCATCCACTCCCACGATACCGCCGGTCTGGCTGCCATGTGCCAGCTCAAGGCCGTGGAAAATGGCGCCGACCACATCGACACCGCCATCTCCAGCTTCGCTTGGGGCACCAGCCACCCGGGTACCGAGTCGATGGTTGCTGCACTCAAGGGCAGCGAATTCGACACCGGCCTGGACCTGGAGCTTCTGCAGGAAATCGGGTTGTACTTCTATGGCGTGCGCAAGAAGTATCACCAGTTCGAAAGCGAGTTCACAACGGTGGACACCCGCGTGCAGGTCAACCAGGTACCGGGCGGCATGATTTCCAACCTGGCCAACCAGCTCAAGGAGCAGGGCGCCCTTAACCGCATGAACGAAGTGCTGGCCGAGATCCCGCGTGTTCGTGAAGACCTCGGCTTCCCGCCGCTGGTCACCCCGACCTCGCAGATCGTCGGCACCCAGGCCTTCTTCAACGTGCTGGCGGGTGAGCGCTACAAGACCATCACCAATGAGGTGAAGCTGTACCTGCAAGGTGGTTATGGCAAGGCCCCGGGTGTGGTCAACGAACAACTGCGTCGCCAGGCTATCGGCAGCGAAGAAGTGATCGATGTGCGCCCGGCTGACCTGCTGAAGCCGGAAATGGCCAAGTTGCGTAGCGACATCGGTGCCCTGGCCCGTTGCGAAGAAGACGTGCTGACCTTCGCCATGTTCCCGGACATTGGCCGCAAGTTCCTCGAAGAACGCGAAGCTGGCACGCTGACGCCTGAAGTTCTGCTGCCGATTCCGGAAGCCGGTGCCGTGGCTGCCCCAGGTGGTGAAGGCGTGCCGACCGAGTTCGTCATCGACGTTCACGGCGAAACCTACCGCGTCGACATCACCGGTGTGGGCGTTAAGGCCGAAGGCAAGCGTCACTTCTACCTGTCGATCGACGGCATGCCGGAAGAAGTGGTATTCGAGCCGCTCAACGAGTTCGTCAGCGGTGGCGGTAGCAAGCGCAAACAAGCTACTGACCCTGGCCACGTAAGCACCACCATGCCAGGGAACATCGTTGATGTGCTGGTCAAGGAAGGTGACATGGTCAAGGCCGGCCAGGCGGTCTTGATCACCGAAGCCATGAAGATGGAAACCGAAGTGCAGGCAGCCATCGCCGGCAAGATCGTGGCCATCCATGTGGCCAAGGGTGATCGCGTGACGCCGGGTGAGATCCTGATCGAGATCGAAGGCTGATTTAAGCCCTCATCTACAAGTGGTTAACCTCTGGGGAGCGGATGCTCCCCTTTTTTTGTGCCGGATTCACTAGCCTCTTCGCGGGTAGTCCACCTCATGACGCGCATCCCCCGCAAGAGCGGGGTCATCCGCGAAAAGGCCCGCTGATTCAGCACACCGTTCAACCTTTGCGGCACACCTCAAGGCTATCCACTTGGCCACCCGGCTGCTGGTTCTCTTCGCTCAGCCACCGCTCAAACCCGGCAGCTACCGCCGGCCATTCATCATCGGTAATCGAATACCACGCCGTATCGCGGTTATGGTCTTTCACCACCAAGTGCTTGCGGAACACCCCTTCGTAGACGAAGCCGAATCGCTCTGCCGCACGTTTGGAGCGGGCATTGGCGTTATTGCACTTCCACTCCAGCCGCCGATTACCCAGCTCGAAGCCCAGCTTGCCCAGCAGGTATACCGCCTCGGTACCCTTGGGCGTGCGCTGCATGGCGGCGCCGAAGGCGATGTGCCCGATCTCTATTCGGCCGTGGTCAGGCACGATCGACATCAGGCTGAGAATGCCTTGGGCCTGGCCATTGGCGCGGTCGATGACGGTGTAGAAAAGCGGGTCGCGGCCAGCAGCATTACCTTCCAGCCAGCGGTCAAAGGCGGCACGTTCGGCGAACGGGCCGTAGGGCAGGTAGTCCCACAGCACCGGATCGGAGGCTGGGCCCTGCAGCACCTCCCAGAGGTCTTCGCCATGGCGCTCTGGATCGAGCTTCTCCAGGCGGATGAAGCGGCCTTCAATTGGCTCGGCCTTGGGGGTGGCGGCGGGTTTCCAGTTCAATGCGTCTGTCATGTTCGACCTACAAGCCTTTGCGGAATTGGATGAAACCCGAGCGCTCTGCAACCTGCTGGTACAGGCTGATGGCAGTGGCGTTGGTTTCGTGGGTCAGCCAGTGCACCTTGATGCAGTTGTCGGCCTTGGCAGTGGTGTAGACGTACTCGATCAGCTGTCGACCAATGCCCAGGCCACGTTGCGTGCTGTCCACATACAGGTCCTGTAGGTAGCAGGAATTCTCGATGCTCCAGTTGGAACGATGGTAGATGAAGTTGACCATCCCCACCGCCTTGCCGTCGACCCAGGCCAGTGCCGAATGGGTTGGCTCGTTGGGGTCGAGCAAGCGTTGCCAGGTGCTCAGGCTGATGGCATCGGCCAGTTTGGTCTCGTAGAAGTGCAAGTAGGCCTGCCACAGGGTGTGCCAGGCGGCGTGATCCTGGGCAGTGACAGGGCGCAGAGTAACGCTGGTCATGGGGCTATTCCTTCAGGCTTGGCGCATGTGCGCCGCGAGTTGTTTGTCCAGTTGATCGGGGCTGGCGGTCAGGCCTTCGCGCACGCCAGCGACGTCTTGCCCGGAGCGGTTCTGGCTGAGCTTGCGTGCACCTTGAAGGCGCGCAATGGGCAGGCGGATGCCGACGATGGCACGCAGCATGCCCTCGATGTAGTCGGCAGGTGCATCGGTGACTTTCCATGGTTCGCTGCGACCCTGTTCGTGGCGGTCGGTCAGGCGGCTTACGATAGCCAGTAGCGGCTCGGCCTCATGGATGACTTCGGCCGGGCCATAAGCGTGCACCGCCAGGTAGTTCCAGGTCGGCACCACCTTGGGGTTATCGGCCTTGCTTGGGTAATAGCTGGGGCTGACATAAGCATCGGCGCCCGGGAATACCAGCAGCGCTTCTGCGCCTTGCTGCAGGTCTTGCCATTGGCGGTTGGCCCGGGCCAGGTGAGCATACACAGTGCCGTAAACGCCCTCGGCGGTATCGACCAGCACCGGCAGGTGTGTGGCCAGAAGGCCCTGCTCGCCTTGGCTGATCAGAACGGCCAGGCGGGTGTCTAGCATGTGCTGGTGCAGGCGGGTGAGGTCATGTTCCTGGTGGGGCTTACTGGTGTACATGGCGGGATCCTTGTCGAATGGCTCCATCCTAGGCAGGCTATTGGTTCTATGTAAGAGCCATTTCTGCCTGTTTTGATAGGTCCAATACCATGAGTGAGTCCCCCCTCATACTGCCTTTCGACCCTGCCGGGATTGCCCTTGATCGCCGCCGCGGGCTTAGCCAGCAGCTGTATCAGGCGTTGCGAGCACGGGTACTGGATGGGCGTCTGAGCAGTGGTACGCGGCTGCCGGCCACGCGCGACCTGGCTGCCATGTTGGCGCTTTCACGCAACAGTGTGGTGCGCGCCTATGATCAGCTGTATGCCGAGGGCTTCATCGAAAGTCGGGTCGGCGATGGCACTTACGTTAGCCTACTGCCCAAACTGTCCACAGAAGTATCCACAGGGTTATCCCTGTGCTTATCAACAGGTTTATCCACATTTCCTGAAGAAAACACTGAGGATTTATCCAGCGAAAGACTTTTCCGTGAGCCTCTGCAGCGCCTGAAAAGCAACCATTTACCACCTCCCAGAAGTGGCGCGCCGCGTGCATTTCGAGTCGGCATTCCGGCATTCGACCTGTTCCCGTTTGACGTATGGGCCAAGCTACAGGCGGGTTTCTGGCGCAACCCGTCCCCTGCGCAACTGGGCTATGGTGACCCGGCAGGTGAACCGGCTTTGCGCGATCTGATTGCGGCCTACTTACGCCGCTCGCGGGGGCTGAACTGCACAGCTGAACAAATTGTGATCACAAGCGGTGCGCAGCAGGCCATCAGCCTTTGTGCACAGTTGCTGCTGCAATCGGGCGACGGTGTGGCTGTGGAAAACCCAGGCTATCGGGCGGCCGCGCATGCCTTCACGCTCGCGGGGGGGCGGGTGGTTGGCGTACCTGTGGATGAAGACGGGCTGGACTGCGACCGGCTCGAACAGTTGACGGATTGTCGGCTGACCTATGTCACGCCTGCGCACCAATACCCGACCGGGGTGACCATGAGCCTTGCACGTCGCCTGGCATTGCTGGCCTGGGCTGAACGCAGTGGCGGCTGGATCATCGAGGACGACTACGACGGCGAGTATCGCTACAGCGGTGCCCCGCTAGCGCCGCTGGCGGCGCTCGACCGGCACGGGCGGGTGCTGTATGTCGGTACTTTCGGCAAGATAGCCTTCCCGGCGTTGCGTCTGGGCTACCTGGTGCTTCCATCGAGTCTGGTGCAGGCGTTCAGCCAGGGCAAAGCGTTGGCGGTACGGCATTCGGAGGTCAGCAGCCAGTGCGTGATGGCCGAGTTCATGGCGCGAGGCCATTTTCAGCGGCATATCCGCCGCATGCGCAAGGCGGCGTTGAAGCGGCGCGATGTGCTCATGGCCGGTTGGCCTGTGGATATTCCGGGGTTGGGCGCAATGCTGGAAGTGGCGGCTGGGCTGCATGTGAAGGTCGATGTGGATAACTTTGCTCGGGAACAGGAACTGGTGGCCAGGGCCGAGGCGGTGGGGGTGGAGGTGACGCCACTGAGTAATTTCTGGTTGGCGGACAGCGAGGAGCCTGTGGATAAACGGGCAGGGCTGGTGTTGGGCTTTGCTGCGGTGCCGGAGGGCGAGATAGCCGAGGCCTTGATGAAACTACGCAAAGTCTGGAGAAAATGAAGGGGGCTGCAAAGCAGCCCCCAGTTCAATATCAGGTACCGGACTTTATCCGCGTCCAGGCGCGGGTCCTGGCCCGTTCGGCATTTCGTGTCAAAGGCTTGAGGGTATACAGCTTGGCCATCGCCTCTGCCGTCGGATACAGGTTGGGGTTGTTGCGAATCGTCGGATTCACCTTGTCGGTCGCATCCTTGTTCGGGTTCGGATACCCAACGAAGTCGCTGATCGGCGCAATGACCTCTGGCCGCAGCAGGTAGTTGATGAAGGTATGCGCATCCTCCGGGTTGGCTGCGCCCTTTGGAATCGCCAGCATGTCGAACCAGATCGGCGCGCCTTCCTTGGGCAGGCGCATGTCCACCACCACGCCGTTGTTCGCCTCGCGGGCGCGGTTGGCAGCCTGCGAGAAGCTGCCGCTGTAGCCCACCGCCACGCAGATGTCGCCATTGGCGATATCTGCCATGTACTTCGAGGAGTGGAAGTACGTGATATGCGGACGAATCTTCAGCATCAGCGCCTCGGCCTTCTTGTAGTCGGCCGGTTTGTCGCTGTTCGGCGGCAAGCCCAGGTACTGCAGGGCCACCGGTAGAATCTCCGACGGCGAGTCGAGCAGGGCCACGCCGCACTGCTTGAGCTTGGCGATGTTCTCTTCCTTGAAAATCAGGTCCCAGCTGTCCACCGGCGCGTTGTCGCCGAGTGCAGCCTTGACCTTGGCCGGGTTGAAGCCGATCAGCACGGTGCCGTACATATACGGCACGGCAAACTTGTTGCCCGGGTCATTGGCTTCGATCAGCTTCATCAGCGCCGGGTCCAGGTGTTTCCAGTTCGGCAGCTTGCTGCGATCCAGCGGCTGGAACACCCCGGCTTCGATCTGTTTGGCGAGGAACACGTTGGACGGCACTACCACGTCATAACCGGAGTTGCCGGTTAGCAGCTTGGCCTCCAGCGCCTCGTTGGTGTCGAAGATGTCGTACACCAGCTTGACGCCGCTGTCCTTCTGGAACGCAGTCAAGGTCTGCGGGGTGATGTAATCGAACCAGTTGTATACACGCAAGGTACGCTGCTCGGCTTGTGCGTGCAGCGCGCCCGCGAACAGGGTGGCAGTGATGAGCGGGGCGAGCAGACGTTTGAGTCGGACCATTATCGGGCTCCTGGCTGGGCGCGCTGGAAGCCTTCCAGCACATTGACCGCGTTGATGCCGATTTCTTCCACAGCGTAGCCGCCTTCCATCACGAACAGGGTCGGCTTGCCGAGTTGGCCGATGCGCTTGCCCATTTCCAGATAGTCCGGGCTGTCCAGCTTGAATTGCGAGATGGGGTCGTCCTTGAAGGTGTCCACACCCAGGGAGATGACCAGCACGTCGGCGTCATAGCTGGCGATGCGCTTGCAGGCATCTTCCAGGGCTGCGCTCCAGGCGGCCCAGTCGCTACCGGCCGGCAAGGGGTAGTTGATGTTGTAGCCCTGGCCTGCGCCTTCGCCGGTTTCATCGGCATAGCCTAGGAAGAACGGGAATTCGTCCTGCGGGTCGCCGTGGATCGAAGCGAAGAACACGTCGTCGCGGCTGTAGAAGATGTCTTGGGTGCCGTTGCCGTGGTGGTAGTCGACGTCAAGGATGGCGACCTTGCTTCGGCCTTGGTCGAGGAAGGCCTGGGCGGCGATGGCGGCGTTATTCAGGTAGCAGTAGCCGCCCATCACTTCACCGGCAGCGTGGTGTCCTGGCGGACGGCACAGGGCGAACGCCGCATGGGCGCCTTGCTCAATCGCTGCCTGTGCGGTCAGGGCAACTTGCGCAGCACTATAGGCCGCCTGCCAGGTACCCGCGGTGATGGGGGCGCCGGCATCAAAGCTGTAGTAACCCAGTTCGCCATGCAGGCCGGTCGGTTTGACCTGGCGCAGTGTGCGGGCCGGCCAGGTGAAGGGCAGCAGGTCACCCTCGTGGCCCAGTGCAGCCCAGCGGGCCCAGGCGCCTTCGAAGAAATTCAGGTAGTCGGCGCTGTGGATGCGCAGCAACGGCGCACGGCCGAAATCGGTGGGGCCCTGGATATCGCCGAGGTCGCGTTTTTTCACTTGGTCGAGCACATGGTCGGCGCGCGAAGGCATTTCGAAACAGGGCATCAGCTTGCCATCGATCAGCTCGCAGCGGCCGTGGTGCAGGCGGTGGTCATCGGAATAGATCGTCAGCATTGTTGTTCTCCGGTGGGGACTGGCGTGGGTCCATTGTCACGGGCTGATCAGTAGGGGAGAACGACGCAAACGGCCAAAAGGGGATCGATATGGCCAAGGTCTATGGCCAGATGGGCGGTGACCTATCCCAGCCTCGTCGCGGGTAAGGCAGCGGCGGCAACGGTGAACGGCCTTTGGACATTGGCCGGCAGGCTCGGCCCTTTCGCGGGTGAACCCGCTCCTACAATGGCCACCAAGGCGTCAGGGGTTGTGACGCCCCTGTAGGAGCGGGTTTACCCGCGAAGAGGCCAGAACAGGTCAACCACGAAAATGGCTGGGCGCCACGCCACTCCACCGCTGGAAGGCGTGCCGGAAGCTGGCCGTCTCACTGAACCCCAGTGTCTCGGCAATCCGGTAAATGGGCATCTGCTCATCAGTCAGCAACTGCTTGGCCCGCTCGAACCTCAGTTCGTCCAGCAGTTGTTGATAACTGCAGCCCAGCGCCTGCAAATGCCGGCGCAGGGTGCGCGACGAGCAGTTCATCTGCCGCGCAAGCCCTTCCAGCCCAGGGGCTGCATCCAGTTGCTGCGCCAGCAACTGGCGAATCCGTCCCAGCCATGCCTGGCGACCGGTGAATTCAAGGTTCAGGCGCCGGCAGCGCTCGCTCATGGCTTTGTGAGTAATCGGGTCGGCCAGCGGCAGCGGCATATCCAGCCATCGCCGTTCGAAGGCAAAGGCATTGTCCTCGGCGGCGAAACCGATCGGGCATGGAAACGCTCCGGCATAGAGCGCGTGGTAACCAGGGCGAGGGTGTTCAAAGCGTGCGCCAAGCAGCGGCAACGGACGGCCAAGCAGGTCGTCGCAGATGACTTTCAGCGACACCAGGCAGAATTCGGCGTTGAAAGCGCTCAGCGCCGGGCTGTCCTGGTAATCGCTGGCGCTGAACCAGACACGTTGGCCGTCGTCGAGCAAGCGCAGCTTGAAGACTGTTCCCAGCAGTGCCGGATATTGCAGCGCCAGGCGTAAGGCGTCACCCAAAGTGGCACTGGAGAGCAGCGCGTAACCGAGCATGCCGTAGCACGACACATGCATGCGCTGGCCCAGCTCCAGGCCAATGTCCTCGCGTCGGGCCACGGCATTGGCGCAAACCTGCAACTCCTGCTGGGTGGTGATGCGCGCATCGGCATGCCCCAGGTCTGCCGGGCCAATGCCGCTGCCGGCCAGCAGCGCCGAAGCCTCGCAACCGTCTGCCTGGAAGACGTTGAGAATCAGCGAAACTGCGTTGAGGGTGGTCAGGTGGCTGTGCAGCATGCTGGGTAATCCCGTGGGGCTGGGACGCATTATGGAGCAAGTTGTGTGCCGATATCCGGGGCTGCAGGTAAACCACATACTCTGCAGGCGCGGTCTGGTGTCGCGAAGGCCCGCAAAAGCGGCCCCCAAAACCTTCAGGCAAAAAAAAGGCCCGAAGCAAGCGCTCGGGCCTTGGAAAGGTTGAGAGGTGTCTAGTCCCTCGACCTGGTGAGACTGTTTACAGCGGCCTGATTACGCCTTCAGCGGAACCAGACGTGGAGCGATCATGTTTTCCGGACGCAGGATGTCGTCGAGCATCGCGTCGTCCAGCAGCTTCTCTTCGCGCACCAGTTCCAGTACGCCGCGGCCACTTTCCAGGGCAACGCGGGCGATACGGGTGGCGTTTTCGTAGCCGATGTACGGGTTCAGTGCGGTAACCAGGCCGATCGAGTGCTCGACCAGTTCGCGGCAGCGCTGTTCGTTGGCGGTGATGCCGACGATGCAGTGCTCGCGCAGCATGTCCATGGCGCGTTGCAGCAGGCGGATCGAGTCGAAGATCTTGTAGGCGATCAGCGGCTCCATCACGTTCAGCTGCAGTTGGCCACCTTCGGCGGCGACGGTCAGGGCCAGGTCGTTGCCCATGATGGCGAAGGCCACCTGGTTTACAGCCTCTGGAATAACCGGGTTGACCTTGCCTGGCATGATCGAGCTGCCTGGCTGACGCGCCGGCAGGTTGATCTCGTTGATGCCGGTACGCGGGCCGCTGGACAGCAGGCGCAGGTCGTTGCAGATCTTCGACAGCTTGACCGCTGTGCGCTTGAGCATGCCGGAGAACAGCACGAAGGCGCCCATGTCGGAGGTGGCTTCGATCAGGTCGGCAGCCGGTACCAGCGGATGGCCGCTGATGGTGGCCAGGCGCTGTACGGCCAAGGCCTGGTAGCCAGGATCGGCGTTGATGCCAGTACCGATGGCGGTACCACCCAGGTTGATTTCGGTCAGCAGTTCCGGAGCCAGCGAGCGCAGGCGCTGCAGGTCTTCGTTCATGGTGGTGGCGAAGGCGCGGAATTCCTGGCCCAGGGTCATTGGTACGGCGTCCTGCAGCTGGGTACGGCCCATCTTCAGTACGTGGTCGAATTCTTTACCCTTGGCAGCAAAGGCCTGGATCAGGCTATCAAGGCTGGCCAGCAGCGCGTCGTGACCCAGCAACAGGCCCAGGCGGATTGCGGTCGGGTAGGCGTCGTTGGTCGACTGCGCCATGTTCACGTCGTTGTTCGGGTGCAGGTACTGGTACTCACCCTTCTGGTGGCCCATGGCCTCCAGCGCAACGTTGGCAATGACTTCGTTGGCGTTCATGTTGGTAGAAGTACCAGCGCCGCCTTGGATCATGTCAACTACGAACTGGTCGTGGTAATCGCCTTTGATCAGGCGGGCACAGGCTGCGGAAATGGCAGCGTGCTTGGCATCGCTCAGGTGACCCAGCTCACGGTTGGCGTCGGCAGCGGCCTGCTTGACCATGGCCAGGGCCACGACCAGCTTCGGGTAGTGCGACAGCGGAACACCGGAGAGGTGGAAGTTGTTGGCAGCGCGCAGGGTCTGGATGCCGTAGTAGGCATCTGCAGGAACTTCAAGGGTACCCAACAAGTCTTTTTCGACGCGGAACGATGCAGCAGAGGACATGATGTATATCATCTCGATTTTGACCCGGCACATGCCGGAATGGCGCCAATCCTAGGCCTGAAGGTGTTTTTGCGGCCAATGCTATTGCACGCTAACCTATGCACAAACGGCATAGTGTTTCATGTGACGCCAATTGATATTCGAGCGTGTTCCATTTTGGTGCACGCCGGGAGATGTGCTTTGTGAACCTTGAAAGCAAATGGCTGGAAGACTTCAGCGCTCTGGCCGCTACCCGCAGTTTTTCCCAGGCGGCAGAGCGGCGTTTCGTTACCCAACCGGCCTTCAGCCGGCGCATTCGCAGCCTTGAGGCGGCGTTGGGCCTGCAACTGGTTAACCGCTCTCGCACACCCATCGAGCTGACCGAGGCCGGGCAGCTATTTCTCGTCACGGCGCGTACTGTTGTCGACCAGTTGAGCGAAATTCTCCGCCATTTGCATCATCTTGAAGGCGGGCAGGGCGAAGTGGTGCAAGTCGCTGCGGCACACTCCTTGGCGTCGGGCTTCTTCCCCCGTTGGGTGGCCCAGTTGCGCAACGACGGTTTGAACATCGCCACCCGCCTTGTTGCGACCAACGTCGGAGATGCCGTACATGCACTGCGCGAGGGCGGCTGCGACCTGATGCTGGCGTTCTACGATCCGGACGCGGCCTTGCAGATGGATGCCGAAATCTTCCCGTCACTGCACATGGGTACCACTGAAATGCTGCCGGTGTGCGCCGTGGATGCCGATGGCAAGCCGTTGTTCGACCTGGAAGGCGAGGGCAGCGTGCCATTGTTGGCCTATACCGCCGGCGCATTCCTCGGCCGCTCGGTCAACTTACTGCTGCGCCAGCGCAACCTGCGGTATACCACCGTCTATGAAACCGCCATGGCCGACAGCCTCAAGAGCATGGCCCTGGAAGGGATGGGCATCGCCTGGGTGCCGCGCCTGTCCATGCGTGGCGAGCTCGAACGCGGTGAACTGGCGATCTGCGGCGGTAGCCAATGGCATGTGCCGCTGGAAATCCGCCTGTACCGCTGCGCGCTGGTGCGTAAGGCTAACGTCCGCTTGCTATGGCGCAAGCTGGAGTCGTCTGGAGCACAAGGTGAAGCGTCACTTTGAATTGTCCTTCAGGTATTCAGTGATATTTGCACGATTCCTGTCGCTGTAGCGGTAGCAGTCGGAGCGTGCTGGTACACGGGGGTGCGTGTACGTTTCGCACACCCAGCCATTGAACTTCAGTTCGGCGTCTTCATGGGTGGCGCCTAGCAGATGGCCAATTTCATGAGCTGCAGCACCGTATGCGGCCACAGAGGCAATGGCCGTTTTCTGCTTGAAATAGGCCAAGCCGGCGTTGTAGTTCAGGCCGCGATGATCGTAGCTGTTGCGGGTGAGCAGGAGATGTTTATCCATGAGAGAGTAGAGTCGGTGTCGCTTTTGTGCGTACACCTGCCGGCTGAAAGCATCCAGGAGCTTTTCGGACGGCATTCCTGCATAAGCAATATCGGTTATGTGTTTTATATTGCGTTGAAATATCACTTCAATGGGATGTTGGCTGAAACTGCGCATTTCGTTCAGCCAATGCTGGAAGAAGTCTTCGTTCAATTGCCCGTCGTGCATATCGGCCAGGTCGTCGTGCACATAGACGGTGACGGTGAGCGCTTGGGCTGCCGAAGCACTAGGCAATTGCACGCTGAGTGCCAGACCAAACGAAAGTGCGAAGAAGCATGGAGTTTTCATGTAGACGTACCAAAGTGCTCGAGGAAGGGCTGCGAGCGTGCAGCCCTCGTCGACCCCGAGGCAGCAGGAAAAAGTTGTCCCACGAGACAGCTTGCCCTTTGATCCGGCATGTGCTTGTAGGGGTGGGCGGCCAGCCTTTAAATACGTTACAATCCCGCGCCTTCGGCCGACTGGTCGATTCAGAATCCGTATGACAAGCCACGCCGGCCCACCTGCGTGGCTTGTTGCTTTTAGCGCGCCAGAAGGCGCTTGCAGGAGAGGCTCGACGATGAGTGCACTGGTTGGCGTGATCATGGGCTCCAAGTCCGATTGGTCCACCCTTAGCCACACCGCCGATATGCTGGAAAAACTCGGCATTCCCTACGAAGTGAAGGTGGTTTCCGCCCACCGCACCCCGGATCTGCTGTTCCAGTATGCCGAGGAGGCTGAGGGCCGTGGCATCGAGGTGATCATCGCCGGTGCCGGTGGCGCAGCCCACCTGCCAGGCATGTGCGCCGCCAAGACCCACCTGCCGGTGCTGGGCGTGCCGGTGCAGTCGTCGATGCTGTCGGGCGTCGATTCGCTGCTGTCGATCGTGCAGATGCCTGCCGGTGTGCCGGTTGCCACCCTGGCCATCGGCCGTGCCGGTGCAGTCAACGCTGCCCTGTTGTCGGCCAGCATTCTGGGCGCCAAGTACCCGCAGTACCACGCGGCGTTGAAGCAGTTCCGCACGGAACAGACCGACACCGTGCTGGACAACCCAGACCCGCGCCAGGCTTGAGGCTCAACCCATGAAGATCGGTGTAATCGGTGGCGGCCAGCTGGGCCGCATGCTGGCCTTGGCGGGTACCCCGCTGGGCATGAACTTCGCCTTCCTCGACCCGGCACCGGACGCCTGCGCTGCGCCCCTGGGCGAGCACCTGCGTGCCGACTACGGCGACCAGGACCACCTGCGTCAGCTGGCCGACGAAGTCGACCTGGTCACCTTCGAGTTCGAAAGCGTCCCGGCCGAGACCGTCGCCTTCCTTTCGCAGTTCGTGCCGGTGTACCCCAGCGCCGAATCGCTGCGCATCGCCCGTGACCGCCTGTTCGAAAAGAGCATGTTCCGCGACCTGGGCATCCCCACTCCGGCCTTCGCCGACATCCTCTCGCAGGCAGATCTGGACGCCGCAGTGGCCAGCATCGGCCTGCCGGCCGTACTGAAAACCCGCACCCTGGGTTACGACGGCAAGGGCCAGAAGGTGCTGCGCACGCCAGAAGACGTGGTGGGTACCTTCGCCGAGCTGGGCAGCGTGCCATGCCTGCTGGAAGGCTTCGTGCCGTTCACTGGCGAAGTATCGCTGGTGGCCGTGCGTGGCCGCGATGGCGAAACCCGCTTCTACCCGCTGGTGCACAACACCCACGAGAGCGGCATCCTGCGCCTGTCGGTGGCCAGTCAGGCACACCCGCTGCAGGCGCTGGCCGAAGATTACGTCGGCCGCGTGTTGCAGAAGCTGGATTACGTTGGCGTGATGGCCTTCGAGTTCTTCGAAGTTGATGGTGGCTTGAAGGCCAACGAAATCGCCCCGCGCGTGCACAACTCCGGGCACTGGACCATCGAAGGTGCCGAGTGCAGCCAGTTCGAGAACCATCTGCGTGCCGTTGCCGGCCTGCCACTGGGCTCGACCGCCAAGGTGGGCGAGAGCGCGATGCTCAACTTCATCGGTGAAGTGCCGGCCGTGGACAAGGTTCTCGCCATCGGGGACTGCCACCTGCACCACTACGGCAAAGCCTTCAAGGTTGGCCGCAAAGTTGGACACGCCACCCTGCGCTGCGCTGATATGGCCACCCTCGAGCGCAAGATTGCCGAAGTAGAGGCGCTGATCAGCAACTGATCGGGCATCGAATCGAACTTCTGCAAGCGGCACGCCCTCTGAATATGGCAGCAAGCCGAAGCCCGTCTAGGCTTTGGCTTGTTCCAACTTCACTGCAGAGGGATTGCCATGGGTATCATTGGAACCATCTTCATCGGCCTCATCGTCGGCTTGCTGGCCCGCTTCATCAAGCCGGGCGATGACAGCATGGGCTGGATCATGACCATCCTGCTGGGTATTGCCGGCTCCTTGTTGGCTACCTATGGCGGCCAGGCGCTGGGTATATACCAGGCTGGGCAAGCGGCGGGCTTCCTTGGCGCGCTGGTCGGTGCCGTGGTGCTGCTGGTGATCTACGGATTCATCAAGAAACGCTGATTACTGGTTAGAATGCTCGGCAATTCATTCGAGTTGCCGAGCATTTTCATGCGTGCCTTTTTCCTTGTCCCCTTGCTGTTGGCCAGTACGCTGGCCCATGCCGAACTGCCCGAAACCGACTGGCTGGAGCTGATGCCCAAGTCGGATCAGAAGGCGCTGGAACAAATGCCTGAAATCGACCACAACTCGCCGGAAGCCATGGGCACCTTCACTGACAAGGGCGGCCTCAAGCAGGGCAAGGGTTTGCCGGCGGTGATGTACTCGACCAAGACCGTGGCGGCCATGAACAACAGGGATATCCGCCTGGGCGGCTACCCGGTACCGCTGGAAAGCGATGCCAAGGGCAACAGCACGCTGTTCTTCCTGGTGCCGTACCCAGGCGCGTGCATCCATGTGCCACCACCGCCGCCGAACCAGCTGGTGCTGGTGCGCTACCCGAAAGGGTTGAAGATCGATGACATCTACACACCGCTGTGGGTCAGCGGCAAGCTGAAGGTGGAAAAGGTCAGCAATGACCTGGCCGATGCGGCCTATGCGCTGGATGCAAACAAGGTGAGGGTGGTGGAAGACGCAGACCTTTGATAATTGCCCCGGCCTCTTCGCGGGCTTGCCCGCTCCCACAGGTAACCCACAGTTTCGAGGCTTGTGGAGAACCTGTGGGAGCGGGCAAGCCCGCGAAGAGGCCGGTAATAAAAGAGCAGGGCTCAGATATTTTCACAACCGATCTGGACGCCCAGCGAATGACTCGCCCCAGGCTCCAGCTCCACCAGGTCATCCCACACATTCGCTGTCTCGATGCACAACATCCGCTGCCATCCATCGTCAGCCATGTCCGCCAGCTCCTTGGCCCGCTCGGTCCACGGGTTCCAGATCACCGCCGAGCGCGAGCCGCTGCTGGTCAAGGTAATCCGCCGACTCCAATGCGGGTCGACGATGCTGAGGGTCTGTGGGGTGTTCAGGTAGATCCGGTCCGTCTCCCCGGCAAACGTCAGTGCCCCCTGCTGCTGGCGCTGTTCCCAGCCCGCCAGGGTCTCGATATAACCCAGCCCGTCGACACCCTCGACCCGCGCCTGGCGCACATCGCTGACCGCGAAGTAGCTATGCAGGGCCTGGCTGATGGTCACGGGGGTATTGCCCATGTTGCGGCTGGTCAGGCTCAGTTTTAGCTCTGTGCCCATCTCCACCACCAGTTTCAGCTCGACATCATGAGGCCAACCCGGCAGGTCGCCCCGCGCTTCAGGCAGCTCGAACTTGATCCGCAGGAACTCGCCCACTTCCTCGATACCCAGCAATTTCCAGTCACGCGTGCGCGCAAGCCCGTGGGCAGGCGCCGGTGTTCCCTGGTACATGGCCTGGGCAGCCTGAGGGTTGCGCTGCAGATTGCCAAACCATGGCCAGCACACTGGTACCCCGGCGCGTACCGACTTGCCCTGGCGGAAGATGGCCTGGTCGCTCAGCCACAGCAGCGGCGGTTCGCCTACCTGCTGGTAGCTGAGGACCTGTGCGCCCTGCTGGGCGATCAGGAGTTCGGCGCGGTCACTGTTGATACGCCAACAGTTGAGTTCGCCATGTTGCTCGGTTACGACCTGAAAGGTAGCCATTGCGTTCGTCCCATTGATTGCCAGTGGGCCTTGGACCCGGGCACATGCAATGAGTTTACCGCCAGCGAGGCTCAGCGACGAGGCACGGAGCGGGTACGGCCACTGCCGTCGATGGCGACGAAGACGAATACCGCTTCGGTGACCTTGCGCCATTCGCTGGACAGCGGGTCGTCGCTCCACACTTCGACCATCATCTGGATCGAGCTGCGGCCGATTTCCAGGGTCTGGGTATAGAAAGACAGCTGTGCGCCTACCGCGACGGGTACCAGGAAGGCCATGCGGTCGATGGCTACGGTGGCTACGCGGCCGCCGGCGACACGGCTGGCCATGGCCGTGCCTGCCAGGTCCATTTGGGCAACCAGCCAACCGCCAAAAATATCGCCAAACCCGTTGGTTTCTCGCGGCAATGCGGTGATTTGCAAGGCCAGGTCGCCTTGCGGGATTGGATCTTCTTGTTCGAGCTCAATCATGCGATGGGGCCTCTGACCCGTGACGCTTTTCGTTGGTGTGGCGCAAAGGCCGGGTAAACGATTCAGCTTGAAACATACTACGCCGATTTCGTTTCACTGGGCGGCCGTAGGGAAACTCTGCGAAACCGCCTGACAATAGTGACCGGCGTTTTCGCACAACATCCCACGTTAGGAGCAACCTAATCCTACGATCTGCCAGTATATAGGGCATAACGGCCAGCGACGACCGCGCATTCATGAATATCTACGTGGATTTTGTATCGCTTTCGGCGTAGCTCGGCAATTTGCTATCTTCGCCTGTCTCCAATCCAGAAGCCGCGCGCCAAGCGGCCTGCATGCCCTACAAAGAGAACAACGAGCGATGACTTCCGTGCCCAGCAGTATCGAGCAGCCCTCGCGGCCGCTGACCCGCAGCGACTACAAGACCCTCTCACTGTCCGCTTTGGGCGGCGCGCTGGAGTTCTACGATTTCATCATTTTCGTGTTCTTCGCCACGGTGGTGGGCAAGTTGTTCTTCCCGGCCGACATGCCCGAATGGCTGCGGCTGATGCAAACGTTCGGCATCTTCGCCGCCGGCTACCTGGCGCGGCCGCTGGGCGGCATCATCATGGCTCACTTCGGCGACCTGCTCGGACGCAAGAAGATGTTCACCCTGAGCATCTTCATGATGGCCCTGCCGACCCTGATCATGGGCCTGCTGCCGACGTATGCGCAGATCGGCATGTGGGCCCCGATCCTGCTGTTGCTGATGCGCGTGATCCAGGGCGCGGCAATTGGCGGCGAAGTACCGGGCGCATGGGTGTTCGTCTCCGAGCACGTGCCGGCTCGCAACACCGGCTATGCCTGCGGCACCCTGACCGCTGGCCTGACTGCCGGCATCCTGCTGGGCTCGCTGGTAGCGACCCTGATCAACAGCGTGTACAGCGCGGAAGAAGTGGCTGACTACGCCTGGCGTATTCCGTTCCTGCTTGGCGGTGTGTTCGGCCTGTTCTCGGTGTACCTGCGCCGTTGGCTGCACGAAACCCCGGTGTTCGCCGAAATGCAGCAACGCAAGGCACTGGCCGAGGAGCTGCCGCTGCGCGCTGTGCTGCGCGACCACCGTGGCCCGATCATCCTGTCGATGTTGCTGACCTGGATGCTTTCAGCCGGCATCGTGGTGGTCATCCTGATGACCCCGGCGCTGCTGCAGAGCTTCTACCACATCAGCCCGACCGACTCGCTCAAGGCCAACAGCCTGGCCATCGTGTTGCTCAGCTTCGGCTGTATTGGTGCCGGCAGCCTGGCTGACCGCTTTGGTGCGGGCCGGGTGTTCGTGATCGGTAGCCTGCTGCTGCTGGCCAGCTCCTGGACCTTCTACCACAGCCTGCCGACCCGCCCCGATTTGCTTTTCCCACTGTATGCCGTCACCGGCCTGTGCGTGGGCGTGATTGGCGCAGTGCCTTATGTCATGGTCAAGGCGTTCCCGGCGGTGGTGCGTTTCAGCGGGTTGTCGTTCTCGTACAACGTGGCCTACGCCATCTTTGGCGGGCTGACGCCGATGGTGGTGACCGCATTGCTGAAGGTGAGCCCGATGGCGCCTGCCTACTACGTGGCAGGCCTTTGCGCCGTCGGTCTGGCCGTGGGCCTGTACCTGCTCGCCAACAAGCGCTGATCTGCGCTACGGCTACTGGCCTCTTCGTGGCTAAAGCCGATCCTACAGGGGTTTGCACAGGCCTAAAGGCCGACACCGAACCTGTGGGGGTGGCTTTAGCCGCGAAGAGGCCGGGCCTGTTTTCAGTGATGGCCTTTCATCCAATTGTCACAATGAAGTCATATCGTATTCATGCGGCCTGCCGATACTTGGGCCCGTTCCATCCAACACCCCAATATTCCTGCTAGGAGCAAGGCATGAAACTGAAGCGTTTGATGGCGGCCCTTACCTTTGCCGCCGCTGGCGTTGCAACCGCCAACGCGGTAGCCGCTGTCGATCCTGCGATCCCGACCTACACCAAGACCACCGGTGTTTCGGGCAACCTCTCCAGCGTCGGTTCCGACACCCTCGCGAACCTCATGACTCTGTGGGCCGAGGCCTACAAGAAGGAATATCCGAACGTAAACATCCAGATCCAGGCTGCCGGCTCTTCTACCGCGCCACCCGCGTTGACCGAAGGCACCGCCAACCTCGGCCCGATGAGCCGCAAGATGAAGGATGTCGAGCTGCAAGCCTTCGAGCAGAAGTACGGCTACAAGCCGACCGCCATCCCGGTCGCCGTCGACGCCCTGGCTGTGTTCGTGCACAAGGACAACCCAATCAAGGGCCTGACCATGGCTCAGGTTGACGCCATCTTCTCCTCCACTCGCCTGTGCGGTGGCAAGGCCGAGATCAAGACCTGGGGCGACGTCGGTGTGACCGGCGACCTGGCCAACAAGCCAATTCAGTTGTTCGGCCGCAACTCGGTATCGGGCACCTACGGCTACTTCAAGGAAGAAGCACTGTGCAAAGGCGACTTCAAGCCTAACGTCAACGAACAGCCTGGCTCGGCTTCGGTCGTGCAGTCGATCAGCTCCTCGCTGAACGGCATCGGCTACTCGGGCATCGGTTACAAGACCGCCAGCGTCAGGACCGTAGCCCTGGCCAAGAAAGACGGCGGTGAATTTATTGAAGACAATGAAGCCAACGCCCTGAACGGCACCTACCCGCTGTCGCGCTTCCTTTACGTTTATGTCAACAAGGCGCCGAACAAGCCTCTGGCCCCGCTGGAAGCCGAGTTCGTCAAGCTGGTGCTGTCGCAAGCCGGCCAGCAGGTGGTGGTGAAGGATGGCTACATCCCGCTGCCGGCCAAAGTCGTCGACAAGACCCTGGCTGACCTGGGCCTGTCGCACGCCGGTAACGTTGCAAAGAAGTAAGTAATTAAGAAGAGGCCGGTGCCACAGCCCGGCCTCTTCCACGAATTTCCAGTCCGAAGCCAGGTTCCCTGTGCGGCGGGCTTTCGCGCGTCACCACTTTGTAATGTTTTTGTCACACGGGACCGCTAGGGTGTGCGCATGAATGATCTGGCCAATTCCAACATGACCCAAAACTCCCAGCCCGTGCGCATTGATTTCAATACGCCCGAGTTGCAACGCAAGCGTCGCATGCGCGCGCTCAAGGACCGCCTGACCCGCTGGTATGTACTGGTAGGCGGGCTTGCCGTATTGGCGGCAATCACGTTGATCTTCTTCTACCTGGCCTATGTGGTGTTGCCACTGTTCCAGGGTGCCGAGCTGACCAGCAAGAAAGCCCTGGAGCCGACATGGCTGCAGCAGGATGCCGGCAAGCCACTGATGATCGCGCTTGAAGAGCAGAATCAGGTGGGGATGCGTGTTTCGGACAAGGGCCAGGCATTGTTCTTCGATACCAAGACCGGTAACGAACTCAAGCGTGTCGATCTGGCAGTGCCGGCGGACACCCAGGTTACTTCCATCAGTACTGACCAGCCGGGCAGCGCGCTGGTGGTACTGGGCTTGTCCAATGGTCAGGCCCTGGTGTTCCACCACACCTACAAGATCACCTACCCGGACAACAAGAAAACCATCACCCCAGGCATCGATTACCCGTACGGCGAGCAATCGTTCGTGCTCGACGAGCAGGGGCGTGCGCTGGACCATGTCAGCGTCAACGTCAATGGGGACACCCTGCTGCTGGCCGGCTCTACTGGTGCTCAGTTGCAGGTGGTCGAGCTGACCCGCACGGAAAACATGATGACCGAAGAGGTCACCACCGAGCAGAACCGCATCGAACTGCCGCAAATGACCGAAACGGTGAAGAATATCTTCATCGACCCACGCCAGCACTGGCTGTACGTGATCAACGGTCGCGCCACGGCCGATGTGTTCAGCCTGCGCGACAAGAGCCTCAATGGCCGTTATAAGCTGTCTGAAAGCGCCGACACCGAAATTACCGCCACCGCCCAGCTGGTTGGTGGCATTTCGCTGATCATCGGTGACTCCAAGGGGGGGCTGGCCCAATGGTTCATGGCCCGTGACCCGGATGGAGAATCGCGCTTCAAGCAGATCCGTACCTTCCAGATGGGCAAGGCACCGATCGTGCAGATCGACGCCGAAGAGCGCCGCAAAGGCTTCATCGCCTTGGACGCCGAAGGCAAACTGGGCGTGTTCCACAGCACTGCACACCGAACCCTGCTGGTTGAGCAGGCTGCCGAAGGCCCTGGCACCCTGGCCCTGTCGCCACGCGCCAACCGAATCATTATCGAAGAAGGCGGCAAGTTGTTGCCGTTGAGCCTGCGCAACCCGCACCCGGAGGTTTCGTTCAGCGCGCTGTGGGGCAAGGTGTGGTACGAGAACTATGACGAGCCGAAATACGTCTGGCAATCGACTGCTTCGAACACTGACTTCGAGCCCAAGCTGAGCCTGTCGCCGCTGACCTTCGGTACCTTGAAGGCCGCGTTCTACGCCATGATCCTGGCCGCCCCGCTGGCCATTGCCGCAGCCATCTATACCGCCTACTTCATGGCCCCGCGCATGCGTCGCAAGGTCAAGCCGGTGATCGAGCTGATGGAAGCGATGCCGACGGTGATCCTTGGCTTCTTCGCCGGCCTGTTTTTGGCCCCGTACCTGGAAGGCCACTTGCCCGGTGTGTTCAGCCTGTTCCTGCTGATGCCGATCGGTATCCTGCTGGCCGGCTTTGTCTGGAGCCGGTTGCCGGAGTCGATCCGCCTGCGTGTACCGGATGGTTGGGAAGCGGCGATCCTGATTCCGGTCATCCTGTTCACCGGCTGGTTCGCCCTGACCATGAGCCCGCATCTGGAAAGCTGGTTCTTTGGCGGCGACATGCGCCTGTGGATCACCAACGACTTAGGTATCACCTACGACCAGCGCAACGCCCTGGTAGTCGGTATCGCCATGGGCTTCGCGGTCATCCCGAACATCTACTCGATTGCCGAAGATGCCGTGTTCAGTGTGCCGCGCAGTCTGACCCTGGGCTCGCTGGCCTTGGGCGCGACGCCTTGGCAGACCCTGACCCGTGTGGTGATCCTTACCGCCAGCCCGGGCATCTTCTCGGCGCTGATGATCGGCTTGGGCCGTGCGGTCGGCGAGACCATGATCGTGCTGATGGCCACCGGCAACACACCGGTGATGGAGATGAACCTGTTCGAGGGCATGCGCACCCTGGCCGCCAACGTGGCCGTGGAAATGCCGGAATCGGAAGTCGGTGGCAGCCACTATCGCGTGCTGTTCCTGGCCGCCCTGGTGCTGCTGATGTTCACCTTCGTCATGAACACCTTGGCCGAGCTGATTCGCCAGCGTCTGCGCAAGAAATACTCGTCGCTTTGATAGAAAGGTAGCGATCCGTGAAAAAGGATTCCCTCAAAGGCTGGTTCAAGAGCGGCGCCCCAGGCGTCTGGATGAGCGGCGGCGCGGTGGCCATGGCCGTGATCATGACCGTCGGCCTGCTGGCGGTGATCGCCGTGCGCGGCCTGGGCCACTTTTGGCCAGCCGATCTTGTCCAGGCCACCTACAAGGTGCCGGGCCAGGCCGATCACGTCGTCATTGGCGAAGTGGTGCAGAAGGAGGAAGTACCCCGGGCTCGTCTGAAGGGGGCTGGCCTGCCGGTGCCTGACCAAGGCCCGGAGTTCATGACCCGGGAGCTGATCAAGGTGGGTAACCGCGACCTCAATGGTAGCGACTTCACCTGGGTGGTCGGCGACTGGCTGGTCGATGAACAGCACCCGGCCGACCTGATGGCCCTGGAGCGCCGCGAGTGGGGCAATTTTTACGGCTACCTGGTCAGCGTCAAGGAAGAGGGCCGCGTAGTCGCCGAGGGGCCTGCCGCCTGGAACGAACTGCAGGTCCGTCTCAAACGCGCCAACCAACTCAACAACGAGCTGCAAAGCCTCGAGAAGAAGGACATCGGTGCCATCAACCATGGCCTCGAGCGCCTGCGCTTGCAGGCGCGCAAGCTGGAGCTGGACGGCAAGCTGGATGCCGCTGCACAGGCCGACATGGACGCCGACCGTGCCGAACTGAATAGCCGCTACAAGGCCATTGAAGACCGCCTGACCGGCCTGCACCAGGCCTTTGCCCGTGACAGCCTGGTGGCCCGCGATGCCAACGGCCGAGAAGTGGAAATCAACCTGAGCAAGGTGGTGCATGCCATCCGGCCGAACGCGATGTCGGGCTTTACCAAGCTGGGCAGCTACTTCACCAAAGTGTGGGAGTTCCTCAGCGAAGACCCGCGTGAAGCCAACACTGAAGGCGGTATCTTCCCGGCCATATTCGGTACCGTGATGATGACCCTGATCATGGCCGTGATCGTCACCCCGTTCGGCGTGCTGGCTGCTGTGTACCTGCGTGAATACGCCAGACAGGGCCCGGTCACCCGGCTTATCCGCATTGCGGTGAACAACCTGGCCGGTGTTCCTGCGATCGTCTACGGTGTGTTCGGTCTGGGTTTCTTTGTCTACGTACTGGGTGGCTCGATCGACCGCCTGTTCTTCCCGGAAGCACTGCCGGCGCCGACGCTGGGTACTCCAGGCCTGCTGTGGGCATCGCTGACCCTGGCATTGCTGGCGGTGCCGGTGGTGATCGTGGCCACCGAAGAAGGCCTGGCGCGTATCCCGCGCACCGTGCGTGAAGGCTCGCTGGCGCTGGGCGCAACCAAGGCCGAGACCCTGTGGAAAATCGTCCTGCCCATGGCCAGCCCGGCCATGATGACCGGCATGATTCTCGCCGTGGCCCGTGCCGCCGGCGAAGTGGCGCCGCTGATGCTGGTGGGTGTGGTGAAGCTGGCGCCGTCGCTGCCCGTGGATGGTAACTACCCGTACCTGCATCTGGACCAGAAGATCATGCATCTGGGCTTCCACATCTATGACGTCGGCTTCCAGAGCCCGAACGTAGAAGCCGCGCGGCCGCTGGTATATGCCACTGCGTTGCTGCTGGTGCTGGTGATCGCGACTCTCAACCTCTCTGCCGTGTGGATCCGCAACCACCTGCGCGAGAAGTACAAGGCGCTGGACAGCTGACCCTGATTGCAAGCGTGCCGCCCGTAAGCCGGGCGGCCCTTTGAAACGAATTGATAGCGTATGGAGTTGACCATGCAGCAAGATTCCCACACCCATGGCATCGACATGTCTGCCTTGGGCCGCAACAAGCAGAGCCTGCGCCTGGCTGAAGAAACCGTGGCCATCGAAGTGCCGGGCCTGAGCCTGTTCTATGGCGACAAGCAAGCGCTGTTCGACGTACAGATGAACATCCCAAAGCAGCGTGTGACCGCCTTCATCGGCCCGTCCGGCTGTGGCAAGTCGACCCTGCTGCGTACCTTCAACCGGATGAACGACCTGGTTGACGGTTGCCGTGTGGAAGGTGCCATCAACCTGTATGGCAACAACATCTACCGCAAGGGCGAAGACGTTGCCGAACTGCGCCGGCGTGTGGGCATGGTGTTCCAGAAGCCGAACCCGTTCCCCAAGACCATCTACGAGAACGTGGTCTACGGCCTGCGCATCCAGGGCATCAACAAGAAGCGCGTGCTTGATGAAGCAGTCGAGTGGGCATTGAAGGGCGCGGCCTTGTGGGATGAAGTCAAGGACCGCCTGCACGAGTCGGCGCTGGGCCTGTCCGGTGGCCAGCAGCAGCGCCTTGTCATCGCCCGCACCATTGCCGTGGAACCAGAGGTGCTGCTGCTTGACGAACCGTGCTCGGCGCTGGACCCGATCTCGACCTTGAAGGTCGAAGAACTGATCTACGAATTGAAATCCAAGTACACCATCGTCATCGTGACCCACAACATGCAGCAAGCGGCGCGTGTTTCGGACTACACCGCGTTCATGTACATGGGCAAGCTGGTCGAATTCGGGGATACCGATACCCTGTTCACCAACCCGGCGAAGAAGCAGACTGAAGACTACATCACCGGTCGCTACGGCTAAGCGCCGCTCGCGAAACAGGCACCTCGGTGTCTGGCACCGGCGTTGCCGGTGTTCGCGAGTGAACCCGCTCCTACAGGGCCGCGCTACCAAAGGACAAAAAGATGATCAACAAAGATAGCCTTACCCATCACATTTCCCAGCAGTTCAACGCCGAGCTCGAAGAGGTGCGTAGCCACCTGCTGGCCATGGGCGGGCTGGTGGAAAAGCAGGTCAACGACGCGGTTACCGCGCTGATCGAAGCCGACTCTGGTCTGGCCCAGCAGGTGCGCGAGGTCGATGAGCAGATCAACCAGATGGAGCGCAACATCGACGAGGAGTGCTTGCGCATCCTCGCTCGCCGACAGCCGGCGGCCTCCGACCTGCGCCTGATCATCAGCATTTCCAAGTCGGTGATCGACCTGGAACGCATCGGTGACGAGTCGACCAAGATCGCCCGCCGCGCCATCCAGCTGTGCGAAGAGGGCGAGTCGCCGCGTGGTTATGTCGAGGTGCGCCACATTGGCGACCAGGTGCGCAACATGGTCCGTGATGCGCTGGACGCCTTTGCCCGCTTCGACGCCGACCTGGCGCTGTCGGTGGCCCAGTACGACAAGACCATCGACCGCGAGTACAAGACCGCGCTGCGTGAGCTGGTGACCTACATGATGGAAGACCCGCGCTCTATCTCGCGGGTGCTGAGCGTGATCTGGGTGCTGCGCTCGCTGGAGCGTATTGGCGACCATGCGCGCAACATCTCCGAACTGGTGATCTACCTGGTGCGCGGCACCGATGTGCGCCACATGGGGCTCAAGCGCATGACGGCAGAGGTGCAGGGCACTGCAGTGGCCAACGGTGAAAAGGCTAATGTTCCGGGCGAATCTGACGATAAGTAAGGTTGCTCCCGAGCATCGACGCCCGGCCTTGGCCGGGCGTTTTCGTTTGCGGTCGAGAGCCGGCAGGCACCCGCGAACGATGTGAAGAAGTCCCGGCGTGACCAGGTTGTAGCAAGTGGCCATCATTGGCAGTAGGCTAGACGGGATTCATAAGGAGTATCGATGAGTAAAGTGAATGTGCTGGTCGTGGATGACGCCCCGTTTATCCGTGATCTGGTCCGCAAGTGTTTGCGCAATGCCTTCCCGGGTATGGCCATCGAAGACGCGGTCAACGGTCGCAAGGCCATGGTCATGCTCGGTAAGGAAGCGTTCGACCTGGTCCTGTGCGACTGGGAGATGCCGGAAATGTCTGGCTTGGAACTGCTGACCTGGTGCCGTCAGCAGCCTGCACTGAAGAACCTGCAGTTCATCATGGTGACCAGCCGTGGCGACAAGGAAAACGTCATTCAGGCGATCCAGGCGGGCGTTTCCGATTTTGTAGGCAAGCCGTTCACCAACGAGCAACTGCTGACCAAGGTAAAGAAAGCCCTGACCAAGATCGGCAAGCTCGACAGCCTGATGGCCATCGGCCCGGCGCGAGCCAACTCGGCGTTTGCCAACGATTCGTTGAACGCGCTGACTGCGGGTAAGCCGGAAGCGGTCAAGGTTGCGGCGCCAGCGCCAGCGTCGGCCAAGCCTTTGGTCGCGGCTCCCGCACCGGCTGCCCCCGCGCCAAGCGGCCGTGGCCAGGGCCAGTTGCGCCTGGCCAGCGGCACGCAGCCATGCGTGATCAAGGCGTTGAGCCTGAAAGAGGCACTGCTGGTGGTACGCCGCAGCGAAGCGCTGCCACAGGTGCTGGAAGGTGCGGTGCTGGACCTGGAGCAGGGCGAAAGTGCCGAAGTCGCTCGCCTGAATGGCTACCTGCATGCTGTCGCGGCGCTGGAGCCAAAACCTGACAGTGACTGGTTACAGTTGACGTTCAAGTTTGTCGACCAGGATGCCCAGAAGCTCGACTACCTTTCTCGATTGATCGCACGCGGCACTGCGCAGAAGCACTTCACCCCTGGTGCCTGACCCGGCCCCGCGCCATGCTT
The DNA here is from genome assembly GCF_043103305.1 of Pseudomonas sp. YQ_5. Taxonomy (NCBI): domain Bacteria; kingdom Pseudomonadati; phylum Pseudomonadota; class Gammaproteobacteria; order Pseudomonadales; family Pseudomonadaceae; genus Pseudomonas; species Pseudomonas sp. YQ_5. The sequence continues at coordinate 65,463 of NZ_JBICJS010000065.1, forward strand.
TTGGCAGGGGCAGCACAAGGCTGCTCCTGCCAAAAGCCTGCCTCGCCCCATCCGACCAACTGCAATACCGACCGTAAAACCCGCTGCTAGGCTTCGACAGATCATAACTGTCAAAAAGCCACTATCATGCCCGCCCGCCTGCTGCTGTTCTGTGCATTACTCATGGCCTCAGCGTCGAGCCAGGGCGTGACGCTCTACAAGATCACCGACGATTCCGGTGTCATCTCCTATTCTGACCGGCCTGGCCCCGGCGCCAAGCCCTTGGTGCTGCGCGAGCCCATGGTCGAAACGCTCGAAGGCCAAGTGCGGCTGAATGCGAAAACCTTCGACGGTGGTGTGAGCTTTTCCGCACGTAACGAGCTGCACGTGCCGGTCGAGGTAGAGTTGCGGCTGGACAACCTGGTCAACGCACAAGGCGGCGATGCCCCGCGTATCGTGCGCCGGCTGCTGCCGCCGCGCAGCACGCAGATGCTCAGTGTGCTCAGGGGGCGGCCCGGGCTGCTGCTGAACTACCGTTCGACCCTGCTGCAGGCCATGGGTGACCCGGGCAAGCGGCCCCAGGGCTTCCGCTATGCGTTCCCGTGGATTGGCGGGCCGTTCCGCGTCACTCAAGGCCCCAATGGCCGCGTCAGTCATTTTGGACCCAAAGGGCGCTACGCCATGGATATCGCCATGCCCGAAGGCACCACCATCATCGCCGCGCGGGAAGGGGTGGTGGTGAAGACGGAGAACAGCCAGAGCGGGCGCGGCCCAAACCCCTCGGGAAACTTTGTCAGGATTTTGCACCCGGATGGCACCATGGGCGTATACCTTCACCTGATGCGCGGTTCGGTGGTGGTGGCGGAGGGGCAACGGGTACGGCAGGGCCAGATGCTGGCCAAGTCGGGCAATACCGGCAACAGCACTGGGCCGCATCTGCATTTTGTGGTGCAGCGCAATGTGGGGTTGGCGCTGGAATCGATACCTTACCGCTTCGCCAGGCCGATCAGCGGGATGCCGGATTTCACTGCCGGCAACCCCTGACCGATTGGGCCATCAATCCAGCTTCAGCACCTTGGCCAGTACGATCTTGGGCCCTTTCATCTTCTTGATGATAATGCGTAGCCCTTCGACCTCCAGCGCTTCCTCTTCTTCAGGCACGCGCTTGAGCGTCTCGTAGATCAGACCGGCCAGGGTTTCCGCCTCGATGTGGTCAAGGTCGATACCCAGCAGGCGCTCGACCTTGAACAGCGGGGTGTCCCCGCGCACCAGCAGCTTGCCCGGCTGGTAGGCGAGAATGCCTCGCTCGGTCTTGCGGTGCTCGTCCTGGATGTCGCCCACCAGCACTTCCAGCACGTCTTCCATGGTCAGGTAACCGATCACCTTGCCATCGGCCTCTTCTACCAGTACGAAGTGCGCCCCGCCCTTACGGAACTGCTCCAGCAACTGGGCCAGGGGCATGTGCCGCGACACGCGTTCGAGTGGCCGGGCAAGGTCCTCCAGGTCGATGGTCTCTGGCAAGTGCTCCAGCTCAGCCAGCTCCAGCAGCAGGTCCTTGATGTGCAGCAGGCCGGTGAATTCTTCGCGCTCGGCGTCGTATACCGGGTAGCGGCTGAACTTGTGGCGGCGCACCAGAGCCAGGATCTGCTTCAGAGGCGCATGGGCGTCGATGCTGATCATGTCCTCGCGCGAGTTGGCCCAGTCGACCACTTCCAGCTCGCCCATTTCCACGGCCGAGGCCAGCACGCGCATGCCTTGGTCGCTTGGGTCCTGACCACGGCTGGAGTGCAGGATCAGCTTGAGCTCTTCGCGGCTGTAGTGGTGTTCGTGGTGCGGGCCAGGCTCGCCCTGGCCGGCAATGCGCAGGATGGTGTTGGCACTGGCATTGAGCAGGTAGATGGCCGGGTACATTGCCCAGTAGAACAGGTAGAGCGGCACCGCAGTCCACAGCGACAGCAGCTCTGGCTTGCGGATGGCCCAGGACTTGGGTGCCAGCTCGCCGACCACGATGTGCAGGTACGAGATGACGAAGAAGGCGACGAAGAACGAGATCCCCTTGACCAGCTCGGCGCTGTCCACGCCGAAATAGGCCAGCAATGGCTCCAGCAGGTGGGCGAAGGCGGGCTCACCCACCCAGCCCAGGCCCAGCGAGGCAAGGGTGATACCCAACTGGCAGGCTGACAGGTAGGCGTCGAGCTGGTTGTGAACCTTGCGCAGGATGTTGCCGCGCCAGCCGTGCTTCTCGGCGATGGCCTCCACGCGTGTGGCGCGCAGCTTGACCATGGCGAACTCCGCAGCAACGAAGAAGCCGTTGAGCAGCACCAGCAGGAAGGCAAAGATGATCATGCCGAAATCGGCGAATAACGAGGTGAGGCTGATACCAGAGGAAGGGTCCATGATGGAGTTTTTACGGGGTCCGTCTTTGAGATAGAGAGAAAAAAAGTGCCAGCTTTTGCTGGCACGGGGAATCCAATGTAGCGGCTGGGGCCGCAAAAGCAAAGGGCAGCGGATTTATTGCGGTCCCTGCGGGAGCGGGCGGGCCCGCGAAGGGCTGCGCATCAGCGCCAATCTCAAGCCTTTTCGTTGGCCAATTGTGCTGGCGCAAAGTGACAGGTAAAGGTGCTGCCATGCCCCGGTACACTGCTGATTTCCAGCTTGCCGCGGTGGCGCATCAGCACATGCTTGACGATTGCGAGCCCCAGCCCGGTACCGCCGGTATTCGATGCACGGCTGGAGTCTACCCGGTAGAAACGCTCGGTCAGGCGTGGCAAGTGCTTGGCATCGATACCCACCCCCGAGTCCTGTACCGACAGGTGTGCGCCCTGGGCATCGGCCCACCAGCGGATGCGGATGTTGCCTTCGTCCTGGGTGTACTTGACTGCATTGAACACCAGATTGGAAAAGGCACTGCGCAATTCCGACTCGCTGCCCTTCAGCTTCACGCCGGGCGCAGCTTCCAGGCTGATGTGCTGGTTGCGCGGCCCGGACAGGGCCTGGGCGTCGTTCTTTATGGCGGCGAGCAGGGCATCGACTGCCACCGGCTGGTTGTCCGATGGGTAATCGGTGGCTTCCAGTTTGGCCAGTAGCAACAAATCGTTGAGCAGGGTTTGCATGCGCGAGCCTTGCTGGCTCATCTGCTGCAGGGCGCGGCTCCACCGCGGGTTCACGTCTTCGACGTTGTCCAGCAGGGTTTCCAGGTAGCCGGTGATTACCGTCAGCGGTGTGCGCAGCTCGTGGGACACGTTGGCGACGAAGTCCTTGCGCATCTGTTCCAGCTGGTGGATGCGGGTGACATCGCGCACCAGCATCAGGTGTTCATTGTTGCCGTAGCGGGTGATGTGCAACTGCACGCGCATGCGGTCATTGATCGGCGAAGGGATTTCCAGCGGTTCGAGGTAGTTTTCTGCCTCGAAGTACTCTTTGAAGAGCGGGTGGCGCACCAGATTGGTCACCTGCTGGCCACCGTCCTGTGGTGTCTTGAAGCCCAGCAGGGTCTCGGCAGCGCGGTTCCACCATTCCAGGTTGCCGTCGCTGTCGAGCATGATTACCGCGTCACGCAGCGCGGCGGTGGACTCCTGCACCCGGTCGATCACTGCCTGCAGGCGGCCCCGCACGCGCTGGTCGCGGCGTTGCAGGTGGTAGATGCTATCGAATACCTCGCCCCACAGGCCGTAGCCATCGGGCGGTGCTTCGTCGGGTTGGTGATTGCGCAGCCAGTCGTGCAAGCGCAGCAGTTGCTTGAGGGTCCAGCCCAGATAGAGCGCCAGGCCAATGGCCAGGCTCCAGCCGTAGTAGCCGCTTACCAGTCCGCCGATCAGGCAGATGGTAATCAGCAACAGCAGATGGCGAATCAGGGTTGCGTGCCAGTTCTGGTTCAATTGACGGTCCTTGTACAACGACGTGCAGCTTGGCGCTCTGGAACTCGATCAGCTCTTGGTCGAGAAGCGGTAGCCAGTGCCCCGGACGGTTTGTACCAGATTCTCGTAAGCTTCACCCAGTGCCTTGCGCAAGCGACGGATGTGCACGTCGACGGTACGTTCCTCGACATAGACGTTGCCGCCCCACACCTGGTCCAGCAGTTGGCCTCGGGTATAGGCGCGTTCCTGGTGGGTCATGAAAAACTGCAGCAGGCGGTATTCGGTCGGGCCCATCTCGGCCGGCTTGCCGTCGATGGTCACGCGGTGGCTGATCGGATCGAGCAGCAGGCCACCGACCTCGATCGGCGCTTCGCTATCGCTCGGGCCAGTGCGGCGCAGCACGGCTTTCAGTCGCGCGACCAGTTCACGCGGCGAGAACGGTTTGGTGATGTAGTCGTCGGCGCCCACTTCCAGGCCCTGGATCTTGTTGTCCTCTTCACCCTTGGCGGTGAGCATGATGATCGGGATATCACCGGTCAGCTCGTCGCGCTTCAGGCGGCGGGCCAGCTCGATGCCGGAGGTGCCCGGCAGCATCCAGTCGAGCAGGATCAGGTCCGGTTTGCGGTCGACGATGATCGCATGGGCCTGTTGCGAGTTTTCCGCTTCCAGGCAGTCATAGCCGGCCATTTCCAGGGCAACGGCGATCATCTCGCGAATGGGCGCTTCGTCGTCGACGATCAGAATGTTCCTGCCTACCATGCTCAAAACCTCTCCTGGATTCGGTGTCTTGGCCCGCATTAGATAACGGAATTATTGCAGCTGTGTGACAGGGTGTTGGCCGTTCTGGCGACATTCCGTGACTGAACTAGGCTACAGAGGGCCGCTTTAATGGCAACCCGAACTCATTTCCCCCCGAAACAATGGTGAATCCAATGACACGACATACGCTGAGCTGGATGGCCCTTTTCACTGCGCTGGCGCTCCCGGGGGTGGCGTTGGCCCACCATGCCATGGAGAAGGACGGCATGTGGGTCGATCATGCCGGCATGACCCTGTACACCTTCGACAAGGATGCGGGTGGCAAGTCGATGTGCAATGGCGATTGCGCCAAGAACTGGCCACCGTTGATGGTCAAGAAAGAAGACGAAGCACCGAAGGATAAATGGACCCATGTAACGCGTGACGACGGTTCGATGCAGTGGGCTTACGACGGCAAGCCGCTGTATACCTTCATCAAGGACAAGAAGGCCGGGGACATGACCGGTGACGGCGTGAAGGACGTCTGGCACGTTGCCAAGCCTTGAGATAGCCGGGGCTGCATAGCAGCCCCAAACTACTCAGCGCAGCGCGTAATCCAGCACTACCCCGATAAACACCAGCAACCCAGCCCAGTGGTTGTGCAGAAATGCCTTGAAGCACGATTCCCGGTCCAGCTTGCGCGTTGACCAGTATTCCCAGGCAAAGCACGCCGCCGCACCCAGCAACCCAAGGTGGAACCAGCCACCCAGGTCGAAGCGGCCACCGGCCAGCAACAGGCAGCCCAGCGACAGCAGCTGCAGGGTCAGGATGATGCTGCGATCGGCGTCGCCGAACAGGATCGCGGTCGATTTCACGCCAATCTTCAGGTCGTCATCGCGGTCGACCATGGCGTAGTAGGTGTCATAACCCACCGTCCACAGCAGGTTGGCGATATACAGCAGCCAGGCACTGGCCGGCAGCTCGCCACCGGCCGCCGTGAACGCCATCGGAATGCCCCACGAATACGCCGCCCCCAGCACCACCTGCGGGTAGTAGGTGTAGCGCTTCATGAACGGGTAGCAGAACGCCAACGCCACCGCCCCGAACGACAGCCAGACGGTGCGGCTGTTGGTGCACAGCACCAGCAGGAAACTCACTCCTACCAGAATCGCGAACAGTGTCAGCGCCTCGCGTGGCCGCACTCGGCCACTGGCCAAGGGTCGATCGGCGGTACGCTTGACGTGCCCGTCCACCTTGCGGTCGGCAAAGTCGTTGATGCAGCAGCCGGCCGCGCGCATCAGCACCACACCAAGGCCGAAAATGAGCACATTGGCCAGGGTTGGTGACCCGTTGCCGGCAATCCACACTGCCGACAGGGTCGGCCACAACAGCAGGTAGATGCCTATCGGTCGGTCCATGCGGCTGAGCTGGAGGAAGTCCCAGGCCCGTGGGTGCAGGCGGTTGAGCGACTTGAGCAGTTGCAGGTACATCAGCGGTTTTCCTCCTTGGCCGCTTGCCACAATGCCGGCAGGAACACTTCTGCCACCAGCAGGTCCAGGCCGTTGCGCTCGAAGCGCGAGCGGCGGCCCCAAAGCGCCGCATGTGCTGCTTCGGACGGCAGCCAGGCCTGTGGGTAACTGCACACTTCAAGTGGATGACGGATGAACGCCTGGTCGCAGAACAGCAACTCGCCCAGCGAGCGGCTGCCCAAGCTTTCCAGGTCCAGACCACCACGTTCCAGGGCGCTGCGGCTGGCCACGCTGCGGGCGAATACCCAAGGTTGGCCATGGCCGCGCAGGTACACTTCGCGCACCCAGCCTTCGGAACCGGCAGCGATGCCCAGCGCTTGGCATTCGTCATCGCGCAGCGGCTGCCAGCCCTCGAACAGCGGGGTGACGGAAAAGTGATCAATGGACAGACGGGTCAGGCGGCGGGTCAGCGAGCCCTCGTCGAACAGCCAGTCTAGGGTGGGCTGGTCGATGTCGGTCGCCAGTTGTGAATACGGCAGCCACGCGACAGCGGCTGCTTGCGGGGATTCGTACGACACGTCGGTATGCTTTGTTACTGCCAGAGAGGCGGCGAGCTTAGCATGATTGCCCCAACTGCTTGCATACTGCCGGCAGGGCCGCTACAAAGCCCCCACGCATTGCGTGCTGGCCCCGTTCGCGGGCAAGACCGCCAGGCCTTCGCGGTCGCTGCAGCAGCGGGCTTGCCCGCGAAGTGGCCATCAGCAGCACAAGCCCCAGCCTGAACCGAGGAAATAGACCTGATGAAAAAGTGGCAATGTATTGTCTGTGGCCTGATCTACGACGAAGCCGAGGGCTGGCCCGACGACGGCATCGCCCCCGGCACCCGTTGGGAGGATGTGCCTGAAGACTGGCTGTGCCCCGACTGTGGCGTCGGCAAAAGCGACTTTGAAATGATCTCCATCGGTTAATCGAGGAAAGCACGACATGACGTCCCCTGTGGTAATCATCGGTACCGGCCTTGCGGGCTACAACCTGGCCCGTGAATTTCGCAAGCTCGATGCGCAGACGCCGCTGTTGCTGATCACCGCCGACGATGGTCGTTCCTACTCCAAGCCGATGCTTTCCATGGGCTTTGCCAAGCAGAAGGACGCCGACGGCCTGTGCATGGCTGAGCCGGGCGCCATGGCCGAGCAACTTAATGCCGAGATCCGCACCCATACCCGCATCAGCGGCATCGACCCGGGGCACAAGCGGCTGTGGATCGGCGAAGAGGCCGTGGAGTACCGCGACCTGGTGCTGGCCTGGGGGGCGCAGACCGTGCAGGTGCCGATCGAGGGTGATGGCGGCCATCTGGTGTTCCCGATCAACGACCTGGAAGACTACGCGCGCTTCCGTGCGGCCGCCGCTGGCAAGCAGCGTGTGCTGATCCTCGGTGCCGGTCTGATCGGCTGCGAATTTGCAAACGACATGAGCCTGGGCGGCTTCGAGGTCGACGTTGTGGCTCCGTGCGAACAGGTCATGCCGACCCTGCTGCACCCGGCCGCTGCGGCGGCAGTGCAGGGTGGGCTGGAGAGCCTGGGTGTGCGCTTCCACTTGGGGCCGGTGCTGACCCGCCTGCAGCAGGTGACCCAAGGCTTGGAGGCACACCTGTCGGATGGCCGCGTGATCGTCTGCGACTTGGTGGTTTCGGCCATCGGCCTTCGCCCACGTACCGACCTGGCTGCCGCGGCCGGCCTGCAGACCAATCGTGGCGTAAGCGTAGACCGCGAGCTACGTACCTCACACGCCAACATCTTCGCCCTTGGCGACTGTGCCGAAGTCGATGGCATCAACCTGCTGTATGTGATGCCGCTTATGAGCTGTGCCCGGGCGCTGGCGCAAACCCTGGCCGGCAAGCCGACGGCCGTTTCCTACGGGCCGATGCCGATCACCGTGAAAACCCCAGCCTGTCCGCTGGTTGTCTCGCCAGCGCCACAGGGCTGCGAAGGCATCTGGCAGGTAGAGGGGCAGGGCAGTGACCTCAAGGTGCTCTGCCTAGATGCCGACGGCAAGCTGCTGGGCTACGCCCTCACTGGAGCGGCGGTGATGGAGAAGCTGGCGCTGAATCGTCAGTTGCCAGCGGTTATGGCGTAAATAGCGCGCGTTCTGTCGGATTTATCCTGTTGTTGCCTGCACAATGGCCGCCCAGATACTGGCGCGGCCCCTGAGCTCGTGCCATTCTCACTCCCGTCTGCCGCAGATTAGAGCCTGCGGTGCCTTGAGCGCTGCTCCCAGAGGCAGCACGGCATAACAACAAGAATTCCGTCAAAGAGGCTTCACTATGCGCAAACCAGAACTCGCCGCCGTCATCGCCGACAAGGCTGACCTGACCAAGGAAAAGGCCAATCAGGTTTTGAACGCGATTCTCGACAGCATCACCGGTGCCCTGGACAAGGACACCGTGACCCTGGTCGGTTTCGGCACCTTCGAAAAACGTCATCGGGGCGCGCGTACCGGCAAGAACCCGCAGACTGGGGAGCCGGTCAAGATCAAAGCCAGCAACACCGTGGCCTTCAAGCCAGGCAAGAACCTGCGCGATGAAGTTAACGAAGCCAAACCTGCCAAGAAGGGCAAGTAATCGCTCCCTGGCAACCCAGTTTCAGCCAAGCGGGCGCCCCGGGGCGCCCGTTGTGCTTTCTGCAGGCAAGATGCTTCTAACTTGCGTAAATAGTTCTGGAAAAGGATAGACTGCGCGCCTTAGTCACTTTTCGTTCGAGGCGCGTTGATGAAGTTCCGCTTTCTTCTCTGGGCCATGGGGCTGTTGATGGCCAGGGCCAGCCGTAATAACCCCGCTTTCCAGCAGCAGCTCAAAGGCAAGAACCTGGTATTCCAGATGCAAACCCTGGACGGCAAGGTCGCCCGGCACTTCATCGTCGAGAACGAGCGCATCAGCAGCAAGGGCGGCGCGCACCCCCAGCCGGCGTTCGCCATTGCCTTCAAGGACGCTGCCTACGGCTTCGCCACCATGCAGGCGGGTAACAAGCAGCTGGCGTTCATGCAAGGGATTCAGGACAAGCACATCCAGATCAAGGGCAACCCGGCGTTGGTGATGTGGTTTCAGGGGTTGATGAAATACCTGAAACCGAAGAAGAAAGGTTGAAACCCGCCGGGGATGCTGTGGGAGCGGGCGTGCCCGCGAAACAAGCGACGCGGTGCATGGCACCGGCTTCGCCGGTATTCGCGGGCAAGCCCGCTCCCAGGGATTGCGCCAGCTTTTAGAAGTTGAGCAAGACAGTTGCTCCCACAGGGTATGCGTTAATGGCTTAATGCGGTGCGTGGAACTGCGAGGCCAGCTCACGCAACAGGTTCTCGGCTTCGAGCACCTTGTTCACCACATCCTCGGCCTTGTCCCGGGTAATGCTCAGGCGTTCCAGCAGCTCGTCAGGAATCTCTTCCTGCGGCCCTGAGCCTATGCCTCGCGAGCGCAGCAGACGGGTGGCCAGGCACACCAGGTTGGGGAACGCGAAATATTCGCCTTCGTAGGCCGGGTCGTGCTGAAAGCGCAAGGCAGTCGACAGCTCTTCCGGCATGTCCCACAGCTTCATCAGCCAGGTACCTATCTGTTCGCGGCTGATGCCCAGCAGGTGTTGTTCCACGTAGGTGTGGTTCAGATGCGGGTTGACCTCAAGGTGGCGGCAAATCAGCGAGAAGTGCGGCGGGAACACATGCGCCAGCAGCAGATAGCCGAAGTTGTGCAGTAGCCCGGCCAGGTAGGTCAGCCCGGCCTCGGGGCGTTCTGCGCGAGGCATGGCGCGGGTCAGGCCTTCGATGATCGCGGCGGTGTAGATCGACTGTTGCCAGTAGGGCGTGGCCTGCTGTGGGTGGTCTTTTGGCAGGCTCAAGGTCTTGCCCAGCGCCAGGCCCAGGGCCAGGTTGATCACCAGGTCGAAACCCAGCACACGCACGATGGCGTCTTCCACCGAGCGAATCTTGCCCGGCGAACCATAGTAGGGCGATGCGGCCCAGCTCACCACCTGTGCCGCCAGCGCCGGGTCGGTTTCGACCACACCGGTGATATCGTCGATGCTGGCGTTGGGATCTACCCGCAGCTTGATGATCTTCTGCGCGGTGTCGGCGAGCGGCGGAATTTCGATGGTTTCTTCCAGGCGCTTCTGAATGCGTCGGGCGGTGAAGGCCTGGACGGCATTGGTGATTTCTCGGGTGTCGTCATCGGGGCGGTCGAGGTTGGGGCTGATCGCTTCGACTTGCTGGCCGAAGCTGCTGGCGCTGGCCTTGGCCAGCATGCGCTTGAAGTGCGCGCGTTCGATTTCCAGCAACAGGCCGGCTTCGCCGGACTGGATAAAGACAGTTTCGGCGTCGAGCAGGGCCTTTTCGTACTGACATGGCGAACTGGTCAGCGCCGGGATGCCCGGCAGCGCCTTGAGGTGGTGCTTGTCGAGCATCTGCTTCAGTCGCGGTACCGAGACGGCGGTCAGCTTGCGCCCGGTCAGCTCGGCCAGGCGGTTGAGGTCCAGCAGGTGGCTCTGCGGGAACAGCACCATGAGGGCGCCGACCTCGTCGTCGAGAAGGACAGCCTGCACCCGCGAAGCCGCAGGCAGGTGCGGGTGTTCGACCACCTGGCGGTAGGGCACGCCAAGTTTGTCGAGCAGCAGCCTGATGACGGAGGGGGCGTGTGGGGTTGCGGTGTCCAGGGCAACTTCAGTCATGGTCCGTATCCACTGATTCTTTTAAACGCGAAGTATAACCAGCCTGCGAGCAAATCTGGATCCATTCTGGGACTGGCGTCACACTTGGCCATATTGTTGGCCATGGCGCAGCCAGCGGTCCAGCAGCGGGCTGACGTGTTCCGGCCAGCGTGATACCAGGGCCTGAGCCGCATCGCGCACGGCCGGCAGCAGGTCCGCGTCGCGCATCAGGTCGGCGACCTTGAACTGCAGCAGACCGGTCTGGCGGGTGCCGAGCATCTCGCCCGGGCCACGCAGTTCAAGGTCTTTTTCGGCAATGATGAAGCCGTCGTTGGTTTCGCGCATGATCCCCAAGCGCTCGCGGCCAACCTGCGACAGCGGCGGGTGGTACAGCAGCACGCAATGGCTCACGGCGCTGCCCCGACCAACCCGGCCACGTAGCTGGTGCAGCTGCGCAAGGCCCAGGCGCTCGGGGTTCTCGATGATCATCAGGCTGGCGTTGGGCACGTCCACGCCCACCTCGATGACCGTGGTGGCGACCAGAAGCTGCAGGTTGCCAGCCTTGAACTCGGCCATGATCTCGGCTTTTTCCGCCGGCTTCATGCGCCCGTGGATCAACCCTACCCTCAGCTCGCCAAGCGCGCTGCCAAGCTCCTCGTAAGTGCTTTCGGCGGCCTGGCAGGTGAGTTCTTCGGACTCTTCGATCAGCGTGCATACCCAGTAGGCCTGGCGCCCCTCGGCGCAGGCGGCGCGTACCCGCTCGACCACTTCGAAGCGGCGGCTGTCGGCCACCAGCACGGTGTTCACCGGCGTGCGCCCTGGCGGCAATTCGTCGAGCACCGAAGTGTCCAGGTCGGCGTAGGCGCTCATGGCCAGGGTGCGCGGAATAGGCGTGGCGGTCATGATCAGCTGGTGCGGGCACAACTCGCCGGCCACGCCCTTCTTGCGCAGGGCCAGGCGTTGCTGCACGCCAAACCGGTGCTGTTCGTCGATGATCGCAAGGGCCAGGTGCTTGAACCTCACTTCCTCCTGGAACAGCGCGTGGGTGCCGACCACCATGGGTGCACCGTTGGCGATCTGCTCCAGGGAAGCGGCCCGGGCCTTGCCCTTGAGTTTGCCGGCTAGCCAGGCGACTTCGATGCCCAGCGGTTCCAGCCAGCGCCTGAAGGTAATGTAGTGCTGCTCGGCGAGGATCTCGGTGGGTGCCATCAATGCCACCTGATAGCCAGCCTCCAGCGCCTGCAACGCGGCCAGTGCAGCGACCACGGTCTTGCCGGCACCCACGTCGCCCTGCACCAGGCGCATCATCGGTTCGTGCTGGCTAAGGTCGTAGGCAATTTCGTTGGCTACCCGCTGCTGCGCGCCGGTCGGCTGGAAACCCAGGTTGGCCAGGTACTGCGCCTGCAGGTGCGTGGCCTTGGGCAGTACCGGCGCACGCAGGCTGCGCAGGCTTTCGCGCAGGCGTTGCTGCGACAGCTGGTGGGTCAGCAACTCTTCGAAGGCCAGGCGGTGCTGGGCCCAGTGCTGGCCTTCGGCGAGCTCGTCGAGGTCGGCGTCGGCCGGCGGGTTGTGCAGGTAGCGTATGGCTTCGTCCAAGGGTGCCAGCTGGTAGTCCCGGGCAAGTTCGTCAGGCAGCCAGTCGGGCAGGCTGCGCGGGCCAAGCAGGGCAAGGCTCTGCTGGCACAACAGGCGCAGGCGTTGCTGGGTAAGACCTTCGGTGGACGGATAGATCGGCGTCAGGGTCTGTTCCACCGGTGGCGGCGGCTCGCTGCCGTTCAGCGCGCGGTACTCCGGGTGGTAGATCTCCAGGCCGGAAGCGCCGGGGCGGGCTTCTCCATAGCAGCGCAGGTGGGTGCCCCGCTTCAGGCCCTCCTTCTGCGCGTTGCTGAAGTGGTAGAAGCGCAATGTCAGTACACCGCTGCCGTCGCCCAGGCGCACCACCAGGCTGCGGCGCTTGCCCATGGTCACATCGGTACCACTGACCACACCCTCGATAACCGCATCCTGGCCCGGACGCAGCTGGCCGATTGGCACCACGCGCGTGCGGTCCTGGTAGCGCAGGGGCAGGTGGAACAACACGTCCTGCAGGTTTTCCAGGCCGACCTTGGCGAGTTTCTCCGCCATTGCCTCGCCCACACCTTTCAGTACTGTGACCGGGACCTTCGACAGCTCACTCATGACTCAGGCCGGTTGTTCCGCAGGGTTTTTGGCGACCGAGCACAGGCGGATCGAATCGGCGAGGATCTCGATGGCCTTTGGCCGCGGGAAACTGGCGCGCCAGGCGATGGCTACCGTGCGGAATGGTGCCGGTGCCGTCAGCGGGCGCACTTCGATGACGCCGGGGGCGTAGTGATGGCTGTGCACGGCCGACAGCGGCAGGATCGATACGCCAAGGCCCGAAGCCACCATGTGACGGATGGTTTCCAGCGAGCTGGACTCGACCGTGGTGTGCCTTGAGCCTTCACCCCCCTTGTTCAGGGTAGGGCAGGCTTCCAGTACCTGGTCGCGGAAGCAGTGGCCCTCACCGAGCAGCAACAGGCTCTTGTCGTTGAGCATGGCAGTGTCGATGGTCTTCTTCGCCGTCCATGGGTGGTCGGCAGGCATCAGGGCGCAGAACGGTTCGTCGTAGAGCGGTAGCGTCAGCACGTCGGCTTCGTTGAACGGCAGGGCGATGATCACCGCGTCCAGTTCGCCGTTGCGCAGCTTTTCGCGCAGTACGTGGGTGAAATTTTCTTCGATGTACAGCGGCATTTGCGGCGCCACGCGGTGCAGCTGCGGGATCAGGTGCGGGAACAGATAGGGGCCGACGGTGTAGATGGCGCCGACCTTGAGCGGGGCGGTCAGCTGATTCTTGCCGGCCTGGGCCAGTTCACGAATGCCTTGGGCCTGCTCCAGTACCTTCTGCGCTTGGGCGACGATGCTTTCGCCGACCGGGGTCAGACGTACTGCGCTTTTGCTGCGCTCGAAGATCAGAACGCCAAGCTCGTCCTCGAGCTTCTTCACACCGACCGACAGGGTTGGTTGGCTCACGTGACAGCGCTCGGCGGCATGGCCGAAGTGCTGTTCCTGGGCGAGTGTGACGATGTAGCGTAATTCGGTGAGGGTCATAACGTGCGTCCATGAAGTTGCGGGCCCAGCATAGCGGCTGCAATCGATAGACGCACGTTATCAGACTTGCCGAATTGTGACAGAAGCAAAAGTCTCAGCGGCGGTCCAGTGAGTAGACGAACGGTGCCACGACTTCAATCGTGCCATTGTTCAGCAACTCGGGTGGCGGCTTGGGTACCTTGCCGGCCCGACGGATCATTTCCAGGGTCGCCCGATCGAGTGAGGCACTGCCTGAACCACCGGCCATGGAGTACGACACGACCTTGCCTTCGGCGTCGACCACGAAGCGCAGGCGGTTCATGCCTTGCAGGCCGCGACGGCGCGCGTCTTCCGGGTAGCGCTTGTACTTGGCCAGGTGGCGCAGCAGATCGCTCTGCCAGGTTGGCAGGGCTTTGCTGTTGGACGCAATGCTCGGAGCCGGTGCCGCGGACTTCTGCGGTGGCGTGTTGCTGGGCGGTGCGTCCACCGTTTGCTCGGTGGGTGGCGCTTCCTTCGGCGGCTCAGGCTTTTTCTCGGGCTTGGGCGGCTGGGGCTTGGCCTTCGGCTTGGGCGGCTTGGGGATGGCGATCTTGGGCTTGGGCGCTTCTGCCAGCTTCGGCAACGGTGGTTCCTCGACCGGGGCCGGTGGCTGCGGAGCTGCCTTTGGGGGTGGTGGTGGCGCAGGCTCCGGCAACGGTGCCAGTTCGACCATCATCGCTGCCGGGGGCAGCTCGATGGCCTGGGGCACCGACCAGTTGAGCGTCAGCAGCACGGCGACCACGTGCACGCCCAGCACGATCGCCAGGCTGCCACCGTAGCGCGCCATGTTAGAGCGCGTTTTCATCATTTCTTGGCTGCCGTCTCGAGACCTACCAGACCGACTTTCAGGTAGCCGGCCGCGCGCATGTTGTTCATCACTTCCATCAGGTCGCCGTAATCTACGCCTTTGTCAGCCTGGAAGAAGATGGTGGTTTCCTTGTCACCCTTGGTCTTGGCGTCGAGCATCGGGCCAAGCTGGTCGGGTGCAGCCACCTGGTCGTCGCCGACATACAGCTTCTGGTCGGCCTTGACGCTGACGAACACCGGTTTCTCTGGCCTTGGCGCCGGTTTGGCGGTTGAGGCCGGCAGGTCGACCTTGATGTCGACCGTGGCCAAGGGAGCGGCGACCATGAAGATGATCAGCAGCACCAGCATCACGTCGATGAACGGCGTAACGTTGATTTCGTGGTTTTCGGCGAGGTCGTCGCCACCTTCGTTGAGATGCAGGCCCATGGCTTACCCCACTTTCACCATGTGCGGGGCGGCGCGCTCGCTGCCCTGGTGGTCCAGATCACGGCTGACCAGCAGCAGTACCTGGGCGGAGGCATCGGACACCTGCGCCTTGTAACCGGCAATGGAGCGGGCGAAGACGTTGTAGATGACCACGGCCGGGATTGCCGCGACCAGGCCCAGGGCAGTGGCCAGCAGCGCTTCGGCGATACCTGGGGCAACGACGGCCAGGTTGGTGGTCTGGGTCTTGGCGATGCCGATGAAGCTGTTCATGATGCCCCATACGGTACCGAACAGGCCGACGAACGGCGCGGTGGAACCGATGGTTGCGAGGACGCCGGTGCCGCTGCTCATGGTGCGGCCGCTGGCATGTACCAGGCGCTCCAGACGGAAGCTGACGCGCTCCTTGATGCCTTCTTTTTCGCGAGCGTTAGCCGAAAGGCGCATCTCTTCGAGGGCATCGTGGACCAGGGTATGGGCCAGGGTGCCTTCCTTGTTGGAGACTTCGCTGGCTTCTTTCAGGGTGGTGGACTTCTTCAGCTGAGCGATTTCACCACGCAGGCGGCGCTTGGCGCCCATCAGCTCGAAGCCTTTGGCAATCCAGATGGTCCAGGTGATGATGGAGGCGATGGCCAGGCCGATCATGACGATCTTCACCACGATGTCGGCGTTCTTGTACATGCCCCATGGGGACAGGTCATGGGCCATGCCCAGCGAGGTGTCTTCGACCAGGGCTTGAACGCTCGGGTCTGCTGCGGCCGGTGTATCTGCCGGGGTGGTGGCAGTGGCACCAGGCGCAGGCGCGTCGACCGGGGCAGCAGCGGGTGTGGCCGGGGCAGTTGCAGCAGCAGGCGTGGCGGCGTTGGTGGTTGGCTCATCGGCCATGGCCACCGGGGCCAGCACCAGGCTGAGTGTCAGCGCGGCGATGGCGCGCCAGGCGCGCGACGGGGTTGGCGAAGCGGAAGGTTGAGTACGTGTCATGCTGGCCGGACCTGATGAAGAAAAAAGTGAGCGTTCTCCAAGGCCTCGATGCAGGCCGAGAACAATTTGGCGGCCATTATTGCAAGTAATTCTTGTTAACAAAAGTAATATTGTAGCTTTTTTCGCCTATGGTCTAGCCGCCCATCGTGTAGCGTGGCCAGGCTGATCAATTGGTCTAGGGGAGTTTAGAGATGTCAGACCTTTCCGTGATGGTGGTGGGTTGTGGTGATGTGGGTGGGCGTCTGGCCAGGCAGATGTTGGCTAAAGGCTGGAAGGTGAGCGGCCTGCGCCGTTCTGTCGATCAGCTGCCCGCTGGGGTTCAGCCGGTTGCCGCAGACTTGGCCGAACCGTCGATGCCGTCGGCCTGGCCACAGGGCGCGCTGGATTACCTGGTGTACTGCGTGGCGGCCAGCCAGCACGATGAGGCGGGTTACCAAGCAGCCTATGTTGATGGCTTGCGCCATGTATTGGCCTGGTTGGCCGAGCGTGGTCAGCGCCCGCGTCGCCTGTTGTTCGTCTCCAGCAGCAGCGTGTATGCGCAGAAGGATGGCGAGTGGGTAGAGGAGGGCGCTGCCACCGAGCCTGAGGGCTATTCCGGGCGAGTGATGCTGGAGGCTGAGCGGTTGGCACTGGCCAGCGGCATCCCGGCGAGCGTGGTCCGCCTGACCGGTATCTATGGCCCAGGGCGCGAATGGTTGCTGAGCCAGGTGCGTCAGGGTTACCGCGTAGCCGAGGAGCCGCCGCTGTATGGCAACCGCATTCATGCCGAAGATGCCGCCAGCCTGCTGGCTTTTCTGCTGCAGGCCGATGCTGATGGCAAGGTGCTGGACGACTGCTACATTGGCGTTGATGACGACCCCGCGCCGCTGGCCGACGTGGTGGCCTGGCTACGGGCGTATATGGGGGTTACCGAATGGTCCGATGAGCAGCGGGTGCGGCGTACTGGCAGCAAGCGCTGTAGCAATGCCCGGGCGCGGGCGCTGGGCTGGGCGCCTGTATATCCGAGCTACAGGGAAGGCTACGCCGCGATTCTGGCAGGAAAAGCCTAGCTGGCAGGTGGCGCGTTCCCTTGTTGGAGCAACTGTCGTGCTCAATTTCTAAAAGCTGGCGCGATCCCTGTGGGAGCGGGCTTGCCCGCGAACACGGGCGAAGCCCGTGCCATCCACCGTGGTGTCTTCTTCGCGGGTAAACCCGCTCCTACAGGGGCCGCGCATCATCTCAGGTGCGCTCCAGCGTCCACTGACGCTTGCCGGCTGCCAGCTCCGGCATTTCATCCGGCTGCGCACGGTTCACTGCCTGGAAAATCTCCAGTTTGTCGCCATCGCGCTTGATGATGAACGGTGCACCGCGCTGGTTGCGCTCCAGCCACAGGCTGTCATTGCTGCCACCCATGGTCGCACAATCACCCGCCAGGCACAGGGCGAAGCGGTCCGGCCCGGGTAGGCCGGTGACGTTGCCGGTGTCGCTGAAGCGCACGCTGGCACCTTTGCCCTGGCCTTCGACGATCTTCCAGTTACCACCCAGGTAGGCCTGGTACAGCGCCTTCTCGAAGCTGCTGCCCAGTGGTGCATTGGCTGTCGCCGGCACCTTGGCGCGCACGAAGGTTTGCTTGGCGCCACTTTGGTCGACGGCCAGCAGCTCGTCGCCATCGAGCGAAAGCTGCTCGGTCTGGCCGCCATGGAAACGGGCCTGCCATTGCTTGTCATTGGCGCTCAGCTGGCCGTCAGCGGCCTCGAAACCATTGCTATAACTGGCTTGCTGATTGGCCACGTCGAGCTTCCACTCGAACACTGGGCCATGCTCATTCAGGGCCTGGCGCAGGCTGCCGGCTTTGACCGCCGCAGTGATGGCTTCCTGGTTGATCCAGATGCCGTTGAAGTCTTCGGGTTTGTGGCTGGTGCAGCCGCCCAGTAGCAGGGCTGCCAGCGCGAAGGGCAGTGCTTGACGCATGACGGGGTAACCTTGCGGAGTAAGAAGGGTGACGGGCAGGGGCCCGTCACCAGGGCATCATTCGATGACCAGGATGGCGTCCATTTCGACCTGAGAGCCTTTTGGCAGCGCGGCAACACCGATGGCGGCGCGGGCTGGGTAGGGCTGTTCGAAGTAGCGGCCCATCACCTCGTTGACCTTGGCGAAGTGGCTCAGGTCGGTGAGGAAGATGTTCAGTTTCACGATGTCCTTGAACGAACCGCCAGCGGCTTCAGCCACGGCCTTGAGGTTCTCGAACACCTGCACGGTCTGGGCCTCGAAGCCTTCGACCAGTTCCATGGTCTTCGGGTCCAGAGGGATCTGGCCCGACATGTACACGGTGTTGCCGGCCTTGATCGCCTGCGAGTAGGTGCCGATGGCGGCAGGGGCCTTGTCGCTGTTGATGACGGTTTTGCTCATGATGACTCCTTGCGGTTGGCGGACTACGTACGCATGCGGGTGATGCGGACCACACCGGTCAGGGTACGCAGCTTCTTGATCACACGCGCCAGGTGCACGCGGTCGTGCACGCTGACCACCAGTTGGACCACGCTGATACGGCCGTCGCGTTCGTCCATGCTGATCTTTTCGATGTTGCCGTCGGCGGCGTTGACGCTGCTGGCCAGCAGGGCGATCAGCCCGCGCTGGTGTTCCAGTTCGACACGCAGTTCGACATTGAACTCGCCAGTGATGTCCTTGGCCCAGGAGAGCTGCACACACTTTTCGGGGTTGTGGCGGATTTCACTGATGTTGCGGCAGTTCTCCAGGTGCACGACCATGCCCTTGCCGGCCGACAGGTGGCCGACAATCGGGTCACCCGGGATCGGCGTGCAGCACTTGGCGTAACTCAGCACCAGGCCTTCGGTACCGCGGATCGCCAGCGGGCCTTCTGGCGCCGGCAGCTGTTCGCCTTCGGCCGACAGCAGGCGGCGCGCGACCACGTAGGCCATGCGGTTGCCCAGGCCGATGTCTTCGAGCAGGTCTTCTATCAGCTCCAGGCGGTACTCGGCGAGAATGGACTGGATGCGTTCCTGGGGGATTTTCTCCAGGCTGCTGTCGAAGCCGGTGAGTACCTTGTTCAGCAGGCGCTCGCCCAGGCTGATGGACTCCGAGCGGCGCTGTTGCTTGAGCGCGTGGCGGATATTCGTGCGTGCCTTGCCGGAGACCACAAAGTTGAGCCAGGCCGGGTTTGGTCGAGCGCCCGGGGCGCTGACGATTTCCACTGTCGAGCCGCTTTGTAGCGGTTCGGACAGCGGCGCCAGGCGGCGGTTGATGCGACACGCGATGCAACTGTTGCCAACGTCGGTGTGCACCGCGTAGGCGAAATCGACGGCCGTGGAGCCTTTTGGCAACTCCATGATCCGGCCTTTGGGCGTGAACACGTAGACCTCGTCCGGGAACAGGTCGATCTTCACGCTCTCGATGAATTCCAGGGAGTTGCCGGCACGTTGCTGCAGTTCGAGGATACCCTTGACCCACTGGCGGGCACGTGCGTGGCTGCCCTTGGGCTGCTCGTCGTCGTTGGACTTGTACAGCCAGTGCGCGGCGATGCCGTTGTTGGCCATCTCTTCCATTTCGCGGGTGCGGATCTGGATTTCGATGGGCACGCCGTGCATGCCGAACAGGGTTGTGTGCAGCGACTGGTAGCCGTTGGCCTTGGGGATCGCGATGTAATCCTTGAAGCGCCCGGGCAGCGGCTTGTAGAGGTTGTGCACGGCGCCGAGCACGCGGTAGCAGGTGTCCACCTTGTCGACGATGATGCGGAAGGCATACACGTCCATGATCTCGTTGAAGGCACGGCGCTTGCCGCGCATCTTCTTGTAGATGCCATAGAGGTGTTTCTGCCGACCGCTGACCTCGCCCTCGATGCCGTCGGCGGCCAGGCAGTTGGCCAGCGAGTGTTCGATCTTGGCGACGATTTCTTTGCGATTGCCGCGTGCGCTCTTCACTGCACGGTGAATCAGCGACGAGCGCATCGGGTGCATGGCCTTGAAACCAAGGTCTTCGAACTCCACGCGCACATTGTGCATCCCCAGGCGGTTGGCGATGGGGGCGTAGATCTCGAGGGTTTCCTTGGCGATGCGCCGGCGTTTTTCGCCAGACAGCACTTCCAGGGTGCGCATGTTGTGCAGACGGTCGGCCAGCTTGACCAGGATCACGCGAATGTCGCGGGCCATGGCCATGGCCATCTTCTGGAAGTTTTCCGCCTGCGCCTCGGCCTTGGTCTCGAAGTTCATCTGGGTCAGCTTGCTGACCCCATCGACCAGTTCGGCCACGGTCTCGCCAAACTGCTGGCTGAGGGCTTCCTTGGCGATGCCGGTGTCTTCGATCACATCGTGCAGCATGGCCGCCATCAGGCTCTGATGGTCCATGTGCATGTCGGCGAGGATGCTGGCCACGGCCAGCGGGTGGGTCACGTAGGGCTCGCCGCTGCGGCGGCGTTGCCCATCGTGGGCCTGTTCGGCGTAGAAATAGGCACGCCGGACCAGGTTGACCTGTTCGGGGCCAAGATAGGTCGAAAGCCGTTCGGCCAAGGCTTCTATACCCGGCATGGGTTCACCTCCTGCCGAGGAAGAGGGCCTTGCGCCGTACGACGTCGACCTGGCATCAATCAGACAGCCTCGTTGTTCTCGTCCTCGAACGCGGCGAACACCGGATCCTCGGTGACGATCTCTTCAGCGGCGATGAACTCGTTGGTGACGATGCCTTCAGCAATTTCACGCAGGGCAACAACGGTTGGCTTGTCGTTTTCCCACGCAACGCGTGGCTCTTTGCCGCCGGTCGCCAGCTGGCGAGCGCGCTTGGTCGAGAGCATGACCAGCTCAAAGCGGTTATCCACGTGTTCCAGGCAGTCTTCAACAG
Source organism: Pseudomonas sp. YQ_5 (assembly GCF_043103305.1). Taxonomy (NCBI): domain Bacteria; kingdom Pseudomonadati; phylum Pseudomonadota; class Gammaproteobacteria; order Pseudomonadales; family Pseudomonadaceae; genus Pseudomonas; species Pseudomonas sp. YQ_5. The sequence goes on from NZ_JBICJS010000065.1 coordinate 86,358, forward strand.
TTACGCGGGCCATGGTCTTCCTCAGTAGCAATTGCGGTGGGCGTGCAGCCCATTAGTGGGCAGGCGGACTCGATAGTATAAAAATTCACCAGCCAATAGGGAAGCGCTGTTTTGCCGGGCGGTACCTGCAAACCCTGCGATGCCTTCTTCGCGGGTGAACCCGCTCCTACAGGGACCGCGTAGCTTGTAGCGGCGGGTTTACCCGCGAAAGAGCCGGAACAGACACCCTCAGTGCATGAGCTTGACGATAACCTCAGAGCATCGCGTCACGCAACCGCGGGGTCAGCTCTTCGAACAGGGTCTGCACCGAGCGCAACGCCCGGCAATCCGGCCGGGTCAGCAGCCACAACTGGGTGTCGCAGCCGGCCAGGGGGCCGCTCAGTGCATCCACCCCGGGCAGCGCATGCACCATGTAATCCGGCAGAGCTGCCACGCCCAGGCCGGCCGTGACCAGTTGGGCAATGGTCGACATGCTGCTGCACTGGTAGCGCGGGCTCAGGCCCGGGTATTGTTGGTTGCGCCAGACCACCGTAGGGTGGTCCTGCATCGAGTCGTCAGGTGCGATCCACGGCACGCTGGCAGGCGACTCGCTCAGGCGCTCGCGCCACTGTGGGTGGCCGCAGACTACATAGGAGGTGGAGCCCAGGTTGCGGCCCACCAGGTGCTCTGGTGGCGTGTTGGTCAGGCGCAGGGCAATATCGGCGTCGCGCCGGCTAAGGTTGGCGAAGGTGTTGGAGGTGCCCATCTCCAGCGACAAGGCCGGGTAGTTGGGCATGAACTCGGCCAGCGCCGGCAGCAACAGGCTGTGCATCACCGCCTCGGTGCAGGTCAGGCGCACCGTGCCGCTGACCACTTGCTCGCCACTGGTCATGGCAATGCGCGCCGCTTCCAGCGCCTGCTCGGCACGTTCGGCCTGTTCGGCCAAGGCCTGGGCGGTGTCAGTCGGCAGATAGCCCTTTCGGCTCTTGACGAACAAGGCGGTACCCAGCGCCGACTCCAATCGGCGGATCGAGCGGAACACGGTCGAAACGTCGACTTTGAGCAGTTCGGCGGCTTTGGCCAGCGAGCGGCCACGTTCCAGTGCCAGGACCAGAGAGAGGTCGGCGTGGGTAATCTGATATTGCATTGATGCACGCTCTGCTTGCCAAATTGCCAATGTCTGTTGCGTCTGGGCCATTTTATAGTGAAACGGCCCCCCGGAATCAATGCGCCCGGTCGGGTAACCAGTCCCCACGATGGGAAAGTGAAAACAACAACAGCTGCAACCATCGTCGCCCGTGAGGCGCCAGCCGTATCCCCACATCGCCGCAGCACATCAAAGGATGTACACCATGACGTCGGTAACCCCGTGCGCCAGTTCTTCCAGCGAGATGAATGACTTCCTCCAGGCCCATCCGGACACGCAGTACGTAGACCTGCTGATCTCCGACATGAATGGCGTGGTACGTGGCAAGCGCATCGAGCGGGCCAGCCTGCACAAGGTGTACGAGAAAGGCATCAACCTGCCCGCATCGCTGTTCGCCCTTGATATCAACGGATCCACTGTCGAAAGCACCGGCCTTGGCCTGGACATCGGCGACGCCGACCGCATCTGTTTCCCGATCCCCGGCACGCTGTCGGACGAGCCGTGGCAGAAGCGCCCCACCGCCCAGCTGCTGATGACCATGCACGAACTGGATGGCCAGCCGTTCTTCGCCGACCCGCGTGAAGTGTTGCGCCAGGTGGTGAGCAAGTTCGACGACCTGGGCCTGGATATTTGCGCCGCTTTCGAACTGGAGTTCTACCTGATCGACCAGGACAACCTCAACGGCCGCCCGCAGCCGCCGCGCTCGCCGATCTCCGGCAAGCGCCCGCATTCAACCCAGGTGTACCTGATCGACGACCTCGACGAGTACGCCGACTGCTTGCAGGACATGCTCGAAGCGGCCAAGGAGCAGGGCCTGCCCGCTGACGCCATCGTCAAGGAAAGCGCACCGGCGCAGTTCGAGGTCAACTTGCACCACGTGGCTGATCCGCTGAAGGCCTGCGACTATGCGATCCTGCTCAAGCGCCTGATCAAGAACATCGCCTACGACCATGAAATGGACACCACCTTCATGGCCAAGCCCTACCCGGGCCAGGCAGGCAACGGCCTGCATGTGCACATTTCATTGCTGGACAAGAAAACCGGCAAGAACATCTTCGCCAGTGACGATCCTCTGCAAAGCGATACGCTGCGCCACGCCATCGGTGGCGTGCTGGAAACCATGCCGGCGTCGATGGCCTTCCTTTGCCCCAACATCAACTCCTATCGCCGCTTCGGCGCGCAGTTCTACGTGCCCAATGCGCCGAGCTGGGGCCTGGACAACCGCACCGTGGCCGTACGCGTGCCCACCGACAGCAGCGGCAATGTGCGCCTTGAACACCGTGTAGCAGGCGCCGATGCCAACCCGTACCTGATGCTCGCAGCGATTCTTGCCGGGGTTCACCACGGCCTGACCAACAAGGTCGAGCCCGAGGCGCCGATCGAAGGCAACTCCTACGAACAGCTGGAGCAAAGCCTGCCGAACAACCTGCGCGATGCCCTTCGCGCGCTGGATGACAGCGAAGTCCTCAACCAATACATCAGCCCGGACTACATCGATATCTTCGTGGCCTGCAAGGAAAGCGAACTGGCCGAGTTCGAAGTGTCGATTTCCGACCTTGAGTACAACTGGTACCTGCACACGGTGTAAGCCCATGAGCGCAAATGCGGTCCCCTTGATCGGTGTCAGCGCCTGCCGCCAGCAGGTAGGGAAGAACTCATCGCACACGGTCGGCGACAAATATGTCGAGGCGGCCGGCTTTGCCGGCTTGCCGCTGATCTTGCCGGCCCGTGATGGCGGCAGCGACACCCAAGCGCTGCTGGCTCGCCTGCATGGCATTGTTTTTACCGGCTCGCCTTCAAATATCGAGCCGCATCATTACAATGGCGCCCCCAGTGTGGCGGGTACCCGGCATGATCTGGCGCGTGATCGCCTGACCCTGCCGCTGTTGCAGGCAGCCATTGCCGCCGGTGTGCCCGTATTCTGCATCTGCCGTGGCTACCAGGAACTGAACGTAGCTCTTGGCGGCAGCCTGCACCAGCGTGTGCAGGAACTGCCTGGCTACCTTGACCACCGCGAACCTGAGGACGCCCCCCTGGCGGTGCAATACAGCCCTCGCCACTCGGTCAGTATCGAGCCTGGCGGGTTGTTCGAGCGCCTGGGCCTGGCGGCGCAGTTCGAGGTCAATTCGCTGCACAGTCAGGGCATCGACCGTCTGGCCCCTGGCCTGCGCGTTGAGGCGCGGGCCCCGGATGGCCTGATCGAGGCGGTGTCCATGCCGGCGGCGCCGGGCTTTGTGCTCGGTGTGCAGTGGCACCCGGAATGGCGCTTCAACGAAAACCCGGTCTCGCTGCGTCTGTTTCAGGCGTTTCGCGAGGCCTGCATTGCCTACGCAGTACGGGAGGGCTCACGGCAGGAATGATTCTGACGTCAGCCGAAGGTCTCGGATGACTCGTCCCCGATAGCAAGCTTTCAATGAGTGAAAGCGAGCCTTGTACTCAAGGCTTGTGAAAACAATTCCAAAATCTACGGCAAATACTCATGAGCAATTACACAGAAGCCGGTCGCCCACCCGATGTGGCGGCCGACGCGGGCAGCACTCAGCGCAGCAAAGGCCTGGCCAAGGGCCGCTTGGGCCTGCTGGCCAGCGTGGTGCTGGGCATTTCCACCATCGCCCCGGTCTATACCCTGACCGGCGCCCTTGGCCCTACCGTGCGAGAGGTGGGTGCCCACCTGCCTGCCGTGTTCATCGTGGGCTTCCTGCCGATGCTGCTGGTGGCGCTGGGCTATCGCGAGCTGAACTCGGCGGAGCCTGACAGCGGTACTTCGTTTACCTGGTCGGCGCGTGCATTCGGCCCCATGATCGGCTGGATCGGCGGCTGGGGACTGGTGGTTGCCACCACGATCGTGCTGTCGAACCTGGCAGGGGTGGCGGTGGACTTCTTCTACCTGTTCCTTGGGCAGATCACCGGCAAGCACGAGCTGGCAGCGTTGGCCGACAACCTGTTGATCAACATCATTACCTGTTGCGTGTTCATTGGCTTGGCAGTGTGGATCTGCTGTCGGGGTATCGCCACCACAATGACTGTGCAGTACGGCTTGGTGGCCCTGCAGTTGCTGGTGTTGATCGGCTTTGCTTTCGCCGCTTTCGGCGGCACCACCGCGCCGCCACCGCTGGCGTTCGATTTCGCCTGGTTCAACCCGTTCGGTGTCGAGTCGTTCTCGGCCTTTGCCGCTGGCCTGTCATTGTCGATCTTCATCTTCTGGGGCTGGGACACTTGCCTGACCGTCAGTGAAGAATCGGTGGGCAGCGAAGAGGTGCCGGGCAAGGCCGCTACCTGGACCGTGATGTTGATTCTCGGCCTGTACCTGTTCACCGCCATCGCGACCCTGCAGTTTGCCGGTATCAGCGAGACGGGTCTGGGCCTGAACAACCCGCGCATCCAGGAGAACGTTTTTGCCCACCTGGCCGGCCCGGTCATGGGGCCGCTGGCGATCCTGATGTCCATCGCCGTGCTGGCCAGTACGGCGGCGTCGCTGCAGTCCACCTTCGTGGCGCCGGCGCGCACCCTGTTGGCCATGGGTTATTACGGTGCGGTACCGCAGAAGTTCGCCAGCGTATGTCCACGCTCGCAAACGCCACGCTATGCCACCATCTGTGCTGGCGTGGCCGCAGGCCTGTTCTACGTGACCATGCGTACGCTGAGCGAGAACGTACTGGCAGACACCATCACTGCGCTGGGCATGATGATCTGCTTCTATTATTCGCTGACCGCGTTTGCCTGCGTCTGGTATTTCCGTGACAGCCTGTTCGACAGCCTGCGCCACTTCATCATGCGCGGCCTGTGCCCGCTGGTGGGCGGGGTGATCTTGTCGGTGATCTTCGTGCGTACCGCCATCGACAGCGCCTCGCCGGACTTCGGCAGCGGCTCGCATGTGGGTGGGGTGGGGCTGGTGTTCGTGATTGCCGCGATCATCTCGGTGCTTGGTATCGGGCTGATGATCCTGTCGCGCATGCGTGCGCCGGCGTACTTCCTCGGGGCTACCCTGCGGCAGCAGGCTACCTTGCCTCTGCAGGAATAAATCATTGGGGCCGCTTTGCGGCCCTTCGCGGGCATGCCCGCTCCCACAGGTACGGCACAAGCCTCAAGGCAGTGATTAACCCGTGGGAGCGGGCGTGTCCGCGAAGGGCTGCAAAGCAGCCCCATCGATCTTTAGCCGATCATTTGCTTCAGCAACGCCGCATGACGCTGCTGCTGCTTCTTCAACAGCAGCCGATTCGAGCGGAACACTGCCTTCAAATCTTCCAGCGCCACGTCAAAATCATTGTTGATGATCACGTAGTCATACTCGTCGTAGTGCACCATCTCGCTGACCGCTTCCTTCATGCGCCCGGCGATGATCTCTTCGCTGTCCTGCCCGCGTCCGTCCAGGCGCTGGCGAAGCGCCTCCTGGCTTGGAGGCAGGATGAACACCGACAGCGCCTGCGGCATCAGCCTGCGCACTTGCTGGGCACCTTGCCAGTCGATTTCCAGGATCAGGTCGTAGCCCTGGTCCAGGGTCTGCTGCAACGCGCTGCGCGAAGTACCGTAGAAGTTGCCGAACACTTCGGCATGCTCCAGAAAGTCACCTTGCGCGATCAGCGCCTTGAATTCCTCGTGGACGACGAAGTGATAGTTCACCCCGTGCTGCTCGCCCGGGCGCATGGCGCGGGTAGTGTGCGAGACCGAGACGCGGATCTGCTGGTCGTCCTTGGTCAGGGCGGTGACCAGGCTGGTCTTGCCGGCGCCCGAAGGGGCCGAAACGATGTAGAGGGTGCCGCTGCTGTGGTTCATGGTCGGGGTGGCCTTACTCGATGTTCTGTACTTGTTCACGCATCTGTTCGATCAATACCTTCAGGTTGACCGCCGCTTGCGTGCTGCGTGGGTCGAAGGCCTTGGAGCCGAGAGTGTTGGCCTCGCGGTTGAGTTCCTGCATCAGGAAGTCCAGGCGCCGGCCAGCGGCACCGCCACCCTTGAGCACCCGGCGTACTTCGGTGACGTGGGTGCTGAGGCGGTCGAGCTCCTCTGCCACGTCGCTTTTCTGGGCCAGCAGGACCATCTCCTGCTCCAGGCGCTGCGGGTCGAGCTCGGCTTGCATGTCGCCGAAGCGGTCGAGAATCTTCTGCCGCTGCGCCGCCAGCATCTGCGGCACCAGGGCGCGCAGGGTAGAGACTTCGCTGGCCATGTTGTCCAGGCGTTCGTTGATCAGCCGGGCCAGTTCCAGGCCTTCGCGCTGGCGCCCGGCCTTGAGTTCGGCCAGGGCTTCGTCGAACAGCGCCATGGCTTCGGCATTCAGTGCCTGTGGGTCGCTGGTGTCGGCCACCAGTACGCCTGGCCATGACAGCACTTCAAGCGGGTTCAAGGGGGCCGGCTGCTTGATCAGGCCGGCCACTTCCTCGGCGGCGGCAACCAGTTGCGCGGCGCGCTCATGGTCCACCTTCAGCGGTTTGCCGTTGCTGTCTTCGTTGAGGCGCAAGGTGCATTCCACCTTGCCGCGTGACAGGCCCTGGCGCAGGCCTTCACGTACGCCGCCTTCGAGGTCGCGCAGGGCCTCGGGCAGGCGCAGGTGCGGCTCCAGGTAACGGTGGTTGACCGAGCGCAGCTCCCAGACCAGGGTGCCTTGGCTGCCGGCGCGCTCGACACGAGCAAAAGCGGTCATGCTGTGCACCATGGGGAGTACCTCGCGTAGATGAATGAACGGTGGGAGCCTCTCGGCTGCAAGGCGCAGGATTGTAGCGCAGTGTCGCCGTGGCGCCCAATCCACCTATGTTACCGACGGGTGGCTACTGGGGTAGGAAAAGGCGACGGGCTGTGCCGGGCGCGACAATAGGCATGTCTTCCCTGGGCTACGGGCTCTATAATGCTCGGCAGATTCAAAGTCCCAGTACAGGTATCCCAGATGAAACGTCCAAGTGGTCGCGTTGCCGATCAGCTCCGCTCGATCCGCATCACCCGCAACTACACCAAGCACGCCGAAGGGTCGGTACTGGTCGAGTTCGGTGACACCAAAGTCATCTGCACGGTCAGCGTTGAAAACGGTGTACCGCGCTTCCTCAAAGGCCAGGGCCAAGGCTGGCTGACCGCCGAGTACGGCATGCTGCCGCGCTCCACCGGTGAACGTAACCAGCGTGAAGCCAGCCGTGGCAAGCAGGGCGGCCGCACCCTGGAAATCCAGCGCCTGATCGGCCGTTCGCTGCGCGCCGCGCTGGACATGAGCAAGCTCGGTGACATCACCCTGTACGTCGATTGCGACGTGATCCAGGCCGATGGCGGTACCCGCACCGCGTCCATTACCGGCGCCATGGTCGCCTTGTGCGACGCTTTGGCAGTGATCAAGAAGCGCGGCGGCCTCAAGGGCGGCAACCCGCTCAAGCACATGATCGCAGCCGTATCTGTCGGCATGTACCAGGGCGAAGCGGTGCTGGACCTCGACTACCTGGAAGACTCCGCAGCCGAAACCGACCTGAATGTGGTCATGACCAGCGCCGGTGGTTTCATCGAAGTGCAGGGTACTGCCGAAGGCGCACCGTTCCAGCCGGAAGACTTCAACGCCATGCTCGCCCTGGCGCAGAAGGGCATGGACGAGATTTTCGAGCTGCAGCAGGCGGCACTGGCTGACTGAAGCCAGCCCAGGAGGTGCGGGGCATGAGCGATTCGAACCTGTCGGTCCCCCCGCCCAATGCCGAAGTGCGGCAATGGGCGATGCTCTGCCACCTCTCCGCACTTCTGGGCCTGGTAGTGCCGCTTGGCCACCTGCTGGGCCCGCTGGTGCTATGGCACCTCAAGCGCGAGCAAGATCCTTTTATCGACACCCAAGGCAAAGAGGCGCTGAACTTTCAGATCAGCGTGACCATTGCCGGGCTCATCTGCTTCCTGCTGATGTTCGTGGTCATCGGGCTGGTGCTGTTTGCCATGCTCGCAGTGGCCGTGATGATCCTGATCATCATTGCGGCGGTGCGGGCGAATGAGGGCAAGCCTTATCGCTACCCGATGATCTGGCGGCCGATCAAATAACCATTGGGGCTGCAATGCAGCCCCAATGGCCTTTTAGATGGTCAGCGTCCAGTCATAGTCGACGATCAGCGGCGCATGCTGGGAGAAGCGTGGCTGACGCGGCAGGCGGGCGTTGCGCACGAAGCGGCGCAGGCCTGGGGTGAGGATCTGGTAGTCGAACCGATACCCCAGGTTGAGCATCTCGGCCTGCTCGTTGTCCGGCCACCAGCTGTACTGGTCACCTTCACGGCTGACTTCGCGCAAGGCATCGACATACCCCATCTCGCCAGTGATTGCATCCATCCAGGCGCGTTCTGGCGCCAGGAAGCCCGGCGACTGCTGGCTGTCACGCCAGTTCTTGATGTCGAGCTTCTGCTGCGCCACGTAGAACGAGCCGCAATAGATGTATTCGCGACGCTTGCGACGCTGCTTGTCCAGGTACTTGGCGAAGTCGTCCATCAACTTGAACTTCTGGTTCAAGTCTTCGTCGCCGTTCATGCCCGAAGGCAGCAGCAGGCTGGCAATACTGACTTTGTCGAAATCTGCTTGCAGGTAACGCCCGTAGCGGTCGGCTGTCTCGAAGCCCAGGCCGGTGATGACTGCCTTGGGCTGCATGCGCGAGTAAAGGGCCACACCACCTTGGGCAGGCACCTCCGCGTCGCAGGCATAAAGGAAATAGCCATCGAGCTGGAAAGCTGGGTCGTCGAGTTCAAAGGCCGAGGCGCGGGTATCCTGAAGGCAGATGACGTCGGCATTCTGGGCTTGCAGCCAGCTGAGCAAACCACGCTCGGCCGCAGCCTGAATGCCATTTACGTTCACACTGATGATCCGCATAAATGGCCCCATAAATCTCGTGCGTGTATGATACCCGAGCTCAACCCATTTAGCTAAATCCGTGGTGTCCGGGACTATTCATGCAGCCGTATCAGCGCGACTTTATCCGTTTTGCCATCGATCGCGGGGTACTGCGTTTCGGTGAATTCACCCTGAAATCGGGGCGTACCAGCCCGTATTTCTTCAATGCCGGCTTGTTCAACACCGGCTCCGCACTGGCTGAGCTGGGGCGTTGCTACGCCGCCGCCATCGTCGACAGCAAGATCCCGTTCGATGTGCTGTTCGGCCCGGCCTACAAGGGTATCCCTTTGGCGGCGACTACCGCCGTGGCCCTTGCCGACCAGCATCAGCTCGACGTGCCATGGTGCTTCAACCGCAAGGAAGCCAAGGACCATGGCGAAGGTGGCAGCCTGGTCGGCGCGCCGCTGGCCGGTGACGTGCTGATCATCGACGACGTGATTACTGCCGGTACCGCCATTCGCGAGGTCATGCAGATCATTAACGCCCAGCAGGCCAAGGCCGCCGGTGTACTGATCGCGCTGAACCGTGAAGAGCGTGGCAATGGCGAACTGTCGGCGATCCAGGAGGTGGAGCGCGACTTCGGTATCCCGGTGGTCAGCATCGTTTCGCTGACCCAGGTGCTGGAGTTCCTGGCTGATGACCCAGAGCTGAAACAGCATCTGCCGGCTGTAGAGGCCTATCGGGCGCAGTACGGGATCTGATCCTGGCCTGGAAATGAAAAAGGCGACCTTCACATGAAGGTCGCCTTTTTTGTGTCACCTGTTCCGGCCCTTTCGCGGGTGAACCCGCTCCCACCGGATCTCCACAGCCCTCAAAGGCGGTGCTATCCCCTGTGGGAGCGGGTTTACCCGCGAAGAGGCCGGTGCAGGCTAGCCAATCACTCAGCGTGGCTTGCGGTTGGTAATGAGGGTACCCACGCCGCTGTCGGTGAAGATTTCCAGCAGCACCGCGTTCGGCACGCGGCCATCGATGATGTGCGAGCTGTTCACGCCGCCCTGCACCGCATCCAGTGCGCACTTGATCTTCGGCAGCATACCGCCGTAGATGGTGCCGTCGGCGATCAGTTCGTTGACCTGCTCGGTGGTCAGGCCGGTCAGTACCTGGCCCTGCTTGTCCATCAGGCCGGCGATGTTGGTCAGCAGCATCAGCTTCTCGGCTTTCAGCGCCTCGGCTACCTTGCCCGCCACCAGGTCGGCGTTGATGTTGTACGACTCACCGTTGGCACCCACGCCGATTGGCGCGATGACCGGGATGAAGTCGCCCTTCACCAGCATGTTCAACAGGTCAGTGTTCACGCTCACCACTTCACCGACGTGACCGATGTCGATGATTTCCGGAGTGGTCATCTCAGGCGTCTGGCGGCTGACAGTCAGCTTGCGGGCGCGAATCAGCTCCGCGTCCTTGCCGGTCAGGCCGATGGCGCTGCCGCCGTGGCGGTTGATCAGGTTGACGATGTCCTTGTTGACCTGGCCACCCAGCACCATCTCCACCACGTCCATGGTCGCCGAGTCGGTGACGCGCATGCCGTCGATGAAGTGGCTCTCGATCGACAAGCGCTTGAGCAGGTCGCCGATCTGCGGGCCACCGCCGTGGACCACCACCGGGTTGATGCCCACAGCCTTCATCAGCACGATGTCACGGGCGAAGCCTGTTTTCAGCTCCTCGCTCTCCATCGCGTTGCCGCCGTACTTGATCACCAGGGTCTTGCCGACAAAGCGGCGAATGTAAGGCAGTGCTTCGGACAAAACCTCGGCTACATGGGAAGCGGCATCGCGATCGAGGGTCATGCAGGGCTCCTGTAAGGAACAGATAGTCGGTCAGAACGGCAGTTGCAGCTCAGGCTCTACCCGCAGCAACTGGGTGCGGAAAACATCCTTGATACGTTGTAACTCGGCGTCGCTGTCGGCCTCGAAACGCAGCACCAGCACCGGCGTGGTGTTGGATGCACGAACCAGGCCCCAGCCGTGGGCGTAGTCGACCCGCACACCGTCGATGGTGGTCAGGTTGGCTTCGCCCCAGTCGGCATCGCGTTGCAGTGCATCAATGATGCTGAATTTACCCTCGTCGGTCACATCAATATTGATTTCCGGCGTAGAAATATCGTTCGGGAAGGCGGCAAACAGGTTTTCGGCGCTCTGCTCGGTCTTGCTGAGGATCTCCAGCAGGCGCGCGGCGCTGTAGATGCCGTCGTCAAAACCGTACCAGCGTTCCTTGATGAAGATGTGACCGCTCATCTCGCCTGCCAGCAGCGAACCGGTCTGCTTCATCTTTTTCTTGATCAGCGAATGGCCGGTTTTCCACATCAAGGCGCGGCCACCGTGCTGTTCGATCAGCGGGGTCAGGCGGCGGGTGCATTTGACGTCGAAGATGATCTCGGCGCCCGGGTTGCGCGACAGCACATCCTGGGCAAACAGCATCAGCAGGCGGTCGGGGTAGACGATGCTGCCGGTGTTGGTCACCACGCCGACTCGGTCGCCGTCACCGTCGAAGGCCAGGCCGATATCGGCACCGGTTTCCTTGACCTTGGCGATCAGGTCCTCGAGGTTTTCCGGCTTGCCCGGGTCCGGGTGGTGGTTGGGGAAGTTGCCGTCGACCTCGCAGAACAGCGGGATCACTTCGCAGCCCAGGGCTTCGATCAGTTGCGGTGCAATCACACCGGCGGCGCCGTTGCCGCAGTCCACCACCACCTTGAGCTTTTTCGCCAGCTTCACATCGCCGACGATCTGCTGGAAGTAGCGGTCGAGGATCTCGACCTTTTCCACGCGGCCCTGGGCCAGCGTCAGGTCGTTGGTTTTCAGGCGGGTCAGCAGGGCCTGGATCTGTTCGTTGGCCAGGGTGTCACCGGCGATGACGATCTTGAAACCGTTGTAGTCCGACGGGTTATGGCTGCCGGTCAGCATCACACCAGACTTGCCGGCCAGCACGTTGGCGGCGTAGTACAGCGCCGGGGTGGGCACCAGGCCGACGTCGCTGACATGGCAGCCCGCATCGACCAGGCCTTTGATCAGCTGTTCCACCAGCATCGGGCCTGACAGGCGGCCATCGCGCCCTACCGAAACCTGCGGTTCGCCCTGGGCCAGGCTTTGTGCGCCGATGGCGCGGCCGATCCAGTAGGCGGTTTCGGCGTGAAGGGTCTTGCCGACCACGCCGCGTATGTCATAAGCGCGGAAAATGCTGTCGGGCAATGCGGCGGGGACCAGGTGGGCCATGTCGTTCATCTCTGGAAACTCCATTAGTCAAAGGCTTTCTGGGCTGGCGCAAACTGAACGCTTGGACGGTGGTTTCGCCAGAGAGTTCGCCATCCTTGGCCTGAACGGTCATTTGCCGGCTCAGTGGCTACCGGAGTGACCGAAGCCGCCAGCGCCACGCTGGCTTTCGTCGAACGCTTCGACGATGTCGAAGTGAGCCTGTACCACCGGTACCAGCACCAGCTGGGCGATGCGCTCGCCAACCGCGATGGTGAACGGCGTGTTGCCGCGGTTCCAGCACGACACCATCAGCTCGCCCTGGTAGTCCGAATCGATCAGGCCGACCAGGTTGCCCAGCACGATGCCGTGCTTATGGCCCAGGCCTGAGCGCGGCAGGATGACTGCCGCCAGGCCCGGGTCGCCGATGTAGATCGACAGGCCGGTAGGAATCAGGATGGTCTGGCCCGGTTCGAGGATGGTGTCTTCCTTGAGCAGGGCGCGCAGGTCGAGGCCGGCGGAGCCGGGGGTGGCGTACGCGGGTAGCGGGAATTCGCTGCCCAGGCGTGGGTCGAGGATCTTGGCTTGAAGAGCGTGCATGTAACTTATTGAACCTGGTTGAGCCGTTCGGCGATGAAGGCGACCAGTTGCCGGGCGATCTTGCCCTTGCTGGTCTGCGCGAAGAGAGTCTGGTGCTGCTGGCGGTCGATCACGGTCAAGGCGTTTTCTTCGCTGTTGAAGCCGATGCTGGGGTTGGCCACATCATTGGCGACGATCAGGTCGAGGTTCTTGTCCTTGAGCTTGCGCGTGGCGTAATCGAGCAGGTGCTCGGTTTCGGCGGCAAAGCCGACGCTGAATGGGCGGTCGGCGCGGCCAGCAATGGTGGCAAGGATATCGGGATTGCGCACCATCTGCAGCAGCATGCCGTCGCCGGTCGTAGGATCTTTCTTCAGTTTTTGTGTGGCAACCACTTCGGGGCGGTAGTCCGCAACCGCTGCCGAGGCAATGAACAGGTCGCACGGCATGGCCGCTTCACAGGCCGCGAGCATGTCCCGCGCGCTGACGACGTCGATGCGGCTGACCCGGTCAGGGGTTGGCAAGTGCACCGGACCCGTGACGAGGGTCACCCGAGCCCCTGCTTCGGCGGCCGCTTCGGCCAGGGCGAAGCCCATCTTGCCGGAGCTATGATTGGTGATGTAGCGCACCGGGTCGATGTTTTCCTGGGTCGGCCCGGCGGTGATCAGCACGTGCTTGCCGGTCAGTGCCTGGCGCTTGAAGCTTTCTGCGGCGCACCAGGCCAGGTCTGTGGCTTCGAGCATGCGCCCCAGGCCGACGTCACCACAGGCCTGGCTGCCGGATGCCGGGCCGAACACCTGAATGCCACGGCTCTTGAGCAGCTCGAGGTTGGCCTGGGTGGCCGGGTCACGCCACATGGCCTGGTTCATCGCCGGCGCCACGGCGACGGTAGCGTCAGTGGCCAGCACCAGCGTGGTCAGCAGGTCGTCTGCCATGCCCTGAGCCATGCGTGCCATGAGGTCGGCGGTGGCAGGGGCGATCAGCACCAGGTCTGCCCACTTGGCCAGTTCGATATGGCCCATGGCTGCTTCGGCGGCCGGGTCGAGCAGGTCCATGTGCACCGGGTGGCCCGACAGCGCCTGCAGGGTCAGCGGGGTGATGAATTCGGCACCACCGCGGGTCATGACGACGCGCACCTGCGCGCCGTGCTCCAGGAGACGGCGAATCAGCTCGGCGCTTTTGTAGGCGGCAATGCCGCCACCCACGCCGAGAACGATGCGCTTGCGATACAGCCGCTGCATAGGCTTGCCTTTTTCCAGTGAGAGCGGGCGACGACGTTTGAAATGCCTGCGGCGGAACGTCGCATGTACGAGGCGAAATAGATTAACACACGGCCGAAAAGGGCCGCAGCAAAGGCAGAGAGGCGGGATGAATATCAGGGAGTGGCCGGCGGAAGAACGGCCCAGGGAGAAGTTGTTGCAGCGAGGGGCAGGGAGCCTGACAGATACGGAGCTGCTGGCCGTTTTTCTCGGCTCAGGCGTACGTGGGCGTAATGTCGTGGAGCTTTCGCGAGGCTTGTTGGTGAAGTTTGGCAGCTTGCGCCGGTTGCTGGAGGCCGACCGCGAGGCCTTCGTCGGTGAGCTTGGGTTGGGCCCGGTGAGGTACAGCCAACTGCAGGCACTGCTTGAGATCGGCCGCAGGCACCTTGCGACGTCGATTGAGCGGGAGTCTGCCATGGACAGCCCGGCAGCGGTGCGACGCTACTTGAAAGCCATGCTCAGGCATGAGGCCAGCGAGGTGTTCGGGTGTCTGTTTCTCGATACCAAGCACCGGCCACTGGCATTTGAGATCCTGTTCAGGGGCACGATAGATCGGGCGAGTGTCTATCCGCGAGAGGTGGTGCGGCGGGCGTTGGTGCACAACGCTGCGGCATTGATCCTGTGCCACAACCATCCTTCAGGGATCAGTGAACCGAGTCAGGACGATGTGCATTTGACCCTGTCGTTGAAGCGGGGGCTGGCGTTGATCGATGTGCGGGTGCTGGATCACATCATCATTGGTGATGGGGAGCCGTTGTCGATGGTCGAGCATGGGTGGATTGTGGCGTAGGCAGGTCAATGGGGTCAGGGGTAGCAGGCGCCTGTCTTGAGGTTTGTGGTGCCTGGGAGATCGAGCGCCGCCCGCGCGGCGCATCGCGAGCGAAGCTCGCTCCTACATCTGTTTCGGGCCAGTAACGCCTGCGCCAGCGTGCGCGACCGCCTTGTTTGTCCGGCACGATATCGAGGTGGACACCAAGGCGCCGCGCGTCTCTCTACCAGGAATAACTGGCCCGAAACAGATGTAGGAGCGAGCTTCGCTCGCGATGCGCCGCGCGGGCGGCGCTCGATCTCCCAGGCACCACAAACCTCAAGGCGGGCACCCCAGAACTTACTTGCTCACTGTCACCTTGCTGAAATCCAGCCGCCCGAACGGGCTCACCTGGTACCCCTCGACGCCTTGGCGCAGCAAGGTCGCCGCCGTCGGGTGCGCCAGTGGCACCCACAGCGCCTGCTGCTGGATCAGTGTCTGCGCCTGCTGGTACAGCCGGCTGCGCACGCTCTGGTCGTTGGTGGTGCGCCCGGCGCTGATCAGTTGGTCGAGGCGGCTGTCGCAGAAGCGTGCGAAGTTGGTCCCTGACTCGACCGCCGCACAGGAAAACTGCGGGCTGAGGAAGTTGTCCGGATCGCCGTTGTCACCTGCCCAGCCCATGAACAGCAAGTCATGCTCGCCGGCCTTGGCGCGGCGGATAAGCTCGCCCCATTCGATCACGCGGATTTCTGCCTTGATACCAATCTTCGCCAGGTCGGCTTGCAGCATCTGCGCGCCAAGGCTGGGGTTGGGGTTGAGCAGGCTACCCGAGGGCCGGGTCCAGATGGTGGTACTGAAGCCTTCGGCCAGCCCGGCCTTGGCCAGCAAGGCTTTGGCTTTCTTCAGGTCCAGCGGGTAGCCAGGCAGGTCCTTGGCGTAGCTCCAGGTGTTGGGCGGATAGGGGCCGTTGGCCGCCACTGCAGAGTCTTCGAACACGGCCTTGAGGTAGGCCTGCTTGTCGAAGGCCAGGTTGATGGCCTGGCGCACTTCCGGCTTGTTCAGGGGTGGGTGCTGGCTGTTGATGGCGACGAAGGCAGTCATGAATGCCGGTGTAGTGGCCACCTTGAGATTACCGTCCTTGCCCGCTTCGGCAATGTCCAGCGGCTTGGGCGACAAGGCAACCTGGCACTCGCCACGCTTGAGCTTCTGCAGGCGAACGTTGGCATCGGTGGTGATGGCGAAGATCAGCGGGTCGACCGCCGGCTTGCCGGCGAAGTAGTCCGGGTTGGCGCGGTAGCGCACCACGGCGTCTTTCTGGAAACGCTGGAACACGAACGGCCCGGTACCGATCGGTTGGCTGTTCAGCTTCTCCGGCGTGCCGGCCTTCAGCAGTTTGTCGGCGTATTCGGCGGAGTAGATCGAGGCGAAGCCCATGCTCAGGGTGGCCAGGAAGGTGGCGTCCGGGTGGCTGAGGGTGAAGCGCACGGTGTTCGGCGCCGGTGCATCGATCGCCTTGATCAGGCTGCCCAGCTGCAGCGACTGGGCGTGCGGGTAGCCGCCCGGCGCAGTCTTGTGCCAGGCATGGGCCGGGTAGAGCATGCGCTGGAAGCTGAACAGCACATCGTCGGCATTCAGCTTGCGGCTTGGCTTGAAATAGGCGGTGCTGTGAAACTTCACGTCATCGCGCAGGGTGAAGTCATACACCAGGCCGTCGTCCGACACCGTCCAGCTGGTCGCCAGGCTGGGCACCACCTTGCCTTGCGCCGCGTCGAACTCCACCAGGCGGTTCATCAGCACGTCGGCGGTGGCGTTGGTGGTGGTGAGCGAATTGTACTGCACCACGTCGAAGCCTTCGGGGCTGGCCTCGCTGCAAACACTCAGCGGAGCGGCCTGGGCAACGCCGGCGGCGAACAGGGAGGTGAACAATAAGGAAAGTGCGGCGGCACGCATGGTGGCTCCTTGGCTGTCAGTGGCCCATCTGCCAGTGCAGTCTGGAAAAAGCCTACCCTAGTGCGCCCGCCGGCAAATGACCACACCCTTTTTTGCAAATCTTGCGACGAGCGGTCGACGACTGGCGGGGCCTGCCGCTATGCTGGCCCGGCGCGTTCTGGAGTGCGGCAATGTGCATCTACTGTTGTTGCAGCCAAGTCTTTCTGGTATAAAGCAGCGCTCTTTTCTAGGGGCTCGGCCTGTCGCATAAGCGGATCCGGTCGATAAGACCTCCAGAATCACGGCGCCCTGGCGCCAAAGACTGAGAGATTAAGCGGCCAACCCATGCCGGGTTGGGCATGTGGTTTTAGAGGGCTGAGTCATGTCGAGAGTCTGTCAAGTTACTGGTAAGGGTCCAGTAACCGGGAACAACATTTCCCACGCAAACAACAAAACCCGTCGTCGTTTCCTGCCGAACCTGCAGCACCACCGTTTCTGGGTTGAATCCGAGAAGCGTTTCGTGCGTCTGCGCGTTTCCGCCAAAGGCATGCGTATCATCGACAAGCGCGGCATCGACGCCGTTCTGGTTGACATCCGTAAAGCTGGCGCCAAGGTTTAAGGGAGAGCATCATGCGTGAATTGATCCGTCTGGTTTCGAGTGCCGGTACCGGCCACTTCTACACCACCGACAAGAACAAGCGCACCACCCCGGACAAAATCGAGATCAAGAAATATGATCCGGTTGTTCGCAAGCACGTGGTGTACAAGGAAGCCAAGATCAAGTAATTGATCGGCAACCTGAAAAAACCCGCATCCGAAAGGAGGCGGGTTTTTTTATGTCTGCTGCGGGGTCAGTTGAAGTCGAAGCCCTGGATCAGTAGGTCGGCGCCGGCCCTGATCTGGATGCGCTCGACGTCGTACTCGCGGGTGGACATCTCGTTGGGGCCAACTACCCGGGGGCGGCCGGTGAGGGTGCGGATGGTGTCTTTGAGCGCTGGCGCGTAAGGGGTGCCGACCAGGTGGGCAAGGGTTCGAAGCACTTCTTCGTTGGTCATGGTGTTCTTCCTGATGAAGTTGGATGGCCCGACATGGGCAGGGCCATCCTCACGCATGCCTGCGGACTGCCTGCGCTACATAGATACTTCTGCGGTTACTTCTGCTCGAACATCACATAGATCTTGCGGCACGGCTCCAGCACTTCCCAGGTGCCCTTGAAGCCGGCGGGGATGACAAACCGATCGCCGGCACGCAAGGTCTTCGACCCGCCGTCCTGGTCGCGCAGCACCGAAACACCATGGATGATCTCGCAGTATTCGTGCTCGGTGTAATTCACCACCCATTGGCCCACCTCACCTTCCCATACGCCGGCGGCAAACTGCCCGCACGGGCTGGAATAATGGTTGTAGACCGCCTGGTCCGGCTCGCCCTTGAGAATTTTCTCTGCTGCCGGGCGGTAGCGTTCGGCTTCGGTGATGACCTGCGCGAAGTCGATGATGCTGTCAATACTCATGGTTCGGCTCCTGTTGTTGTTTAATAAAATGAACATCAGTAGGCTTTTGAGCCTCCCGTGTCAAATATATTGATAGTTTACACCGGCTGGTTTAGGGTATCGCTTGCCAGTGTGCGCTCGGCGCACGGCCAGAATTCTGACAACGCCTGTGAGTCCTCAGTGCGGCGTTGCACCTAAACAAGAGGAGGAGTTTCGTATGACCACCCTGACCCGTGCGGACTGGGAACAACGTGCCCAGCAACTGAAGATCGAAGGCCGTGCCTTCATCAACGGCGAATACACCGATGCCGCATCCGGTGAAACCTTCGAGTGCCTGAGCCCGGTCGACGGACGCTTCCTGGCCAAGGTTGCCAGCTGCGACCTGGCCGATGCCAACCGCGCTGTGGAAAATGCCCGTGCCACCTTCAACTCCGGTGTGTGGTCGCAGCTGGCCCCCGCCAAGCGCAAGGCCAAGCTGATCCGCTTTGCCGACCTGCTGCGCAAGAACGTCGAAGAGCTGGCACTGCTGGAAACGCTGGATATGGGCAAGCCGATCGGTGACTCCTCCAGTATCGATATCCCGGGGGCGGCCAATGCCATCCACTGGACAGCCGAAGCCATCGACAAGGTCTACGACGAAGTCGCCCCGACCCCGCACGACCAGCTTGGCCTGGTTACCCGCGAAGCAGTGGGTGTGGTCGGTGCCATCGTACCGTGGAACTTCCCGCTGCTGATGGCCTGCTGGAAGCTCGGCCCGGCGCTGGCCACCGGTAACTCGGTCGTGCTCAAGCCGTCCGAAAAATCGCCGCTGACCGCCATCCGCATCGCCCAGCTGGCGATCGAAGCTGGCATCCCGGCTGGCGTGCTGAACGTGCTGCCAGGCTACGGCCACACCGTGGGCAAGGCGCTGGCCCTGCACATGGACGTCGATACCCTGGTGTTCACCGGTTCGACCAAGATCGCCAAGCAGCTGATGGTTTATGCGGGCGAGTCGAACATGAAGCGCATCTGGCTGGAAGCCGGCGGCAAGAGCCCGAACATCGTCTTTGCCGACGCCCCGGACCTGCAGGCTGCCGCCGAGGCTGCTGCCAGCGCCATCGCCTTCAACCAGGGCGAAGTGTGCACCGCAGGCTCCCGCCTGCTGGTCGAGCGTTCGATCAAGGACAAGTTCCTGCCGATGGTGGTAGAAGCCCTGAAAGGCTGGAAACCAGGCAACCCGCTGGATCCACAGACCACTGTCGGTGCTCTGGTCGATACTCAGCAGATGAACACCGTGCTGTCTTACATCGAGGCTGGCCACAAGGATGGTGCCAAGCTGCTGGCCGGCGGCAAGCGCACCCTGGAAGAGACCGGCGGCACCTACGTTGAGCCGACCATCTTCGACGGCGTGACCAACGCCATGCGCATTGCTCAGGAAGAAATCTTCGGCCCGGTGCTGTCGGTGATTGCCTTCGACACCGCCGAAGAGGCCGTCGCCATTGCCAACGACACGCCGTATGGCCTGGCGGCGGGTATCTGGACTTCGGATATTTCCAAAGCCCACAAGACCGCCCGTGCCGTGCGTGCTGGCAGCGTCTGGGTCAACCAGTACGATGGTGGCGACATGACCGCGCCGTTCGGTGGTTTCAAACAGTCGGGTAACGGCCGTGACAAGTCGCTGCACGCGCTGGAGAAATACACTGAGCTGAAGGCGACCTGGATCAAGCTGTAATCCAGTAGGTCCTTTTCGCGGGCAAGCCCGCTCCGGCAGGTCTTCGCGACCGTTGCGGGAGCGGGCTTGCCCGCGAATGGGCCTCTAGAAACATTGGCTGGGAGGCTGCAATGCGTTGGGGTACCTACTTCGCCGTACTGGCATCGGTGCTCAGTGTCGGGCTGGCGCTCGGCGTGAGCATGCCGCTGGTGTCCCTGCGCCTGGAGGCCTGGGGCTACGGCAGCTTCGCTATCGGCGTGATGGCGGCAATGCCGGCGTTGGGTGTGCTGGCAGGGGCCAGCCTGGCCAGCCGCCTGGCAGGCTGGGTTGGCGTGCCTTCGGCGATGCGCCTGTGCCTATGGGGTGGGGCACTGTCGATTGGCCTGCTCGCGCTGCTGCCGAGTTACCCGTTGTGGCTGCTGCTGCGGCTGATGATTGGCATGTCCCTGACCGTGGTGTTCATCCTCGGCGAAAGCTGGATCAACCAACTGGTGGTCGAACAGTGGCGTGGCCGGTTGGTGGCGCTGTATGGCAGCAGCTACGCCCTGAGCCAACTGGCCGGGCCGTTGGTGCTGGGCTTCCTCGGCTCTGATGACGACTTCGGCTTCTGGGCAGCGACCGGCCTGCTGCTGGCCGCGCCGCTGGTTCTGCTGGGGCGTGGTGGAGCACCGAGCACAGAGGCCTGCAGTGTCACCTTTGGCGACCTGTTCGGCTTCTGCCGACGCTTGCCGGTAATTGCCTGGGCCATTGCCCTGTTCGCCTCGTTCGAGGCGATGATCCTCACTTTGCTGCCGGTGTACTGCCTGCAGCAGGGCTTCACCACCGAAATCGCCTTGTTCATGGTAAGTACCGTGGTGGTGGGTGATGCGGTGCTGCAGTTGCCCATCGGCGCGCTGGCCGACCATATGTCGCGACGCACCCTGTTCACTGGCTGTGCGGTGACGCTGCTGGTGTCCAGCCTGGCGATCCCGCTGCTGTTGCACACACCGGTTATCTGGCCACTGTGGGTGTTGTTCGGCGCCAGTGCCGGCGGCTTGTTCACCTTGTCGCTGGTGCTGATCGGTGAGCGCTACCGCGATGATGAGCTGGTGCGGGCCAATGCCCACGTAGCACAGCTGTGGGGTATTGGCTGTTTGCTCGGGCCGTTGTTGGCGGGTGCGGGGAGCCAGTGGATCAGCGGGCATGCGTTGCTGTTCCTGATGGCGGCCGGGGCTGCGGGGTTGGTGGTATTGACCCGACGGCGCGGAGCCTTTGAGCCGGTTTCTGCCTGATGGTTTTTGGGGCTCCAAGGCCCCTCGGCAATCTCAGCTACAGCATCTTCTCCAAGCCAACCGCCTTGCTGATCCAGGCATTGAGCCGCCGCCAGATCCCACCCGGCTCAGACGTCAGCATGTGCCGTTGGCCATTGTCCTCGGTCGCCCACACCAGTTTGTTACCTATCAGTTTCACCTGATAGCTCAGCGCGGGCGCCATACCCTGCTGGGCCAGCTCGCGGGTGTATTCGGCCAGCTCCGGGCTGTCCACCAGTACCCCAACCTCGGTGTTCCACAACACTGAGCGCGGGTCGAAGTTGAATGAGCCGATGAAGGTCTTGCGCCGATCGAGCACGATCGCCTTGGTGTGCAGGCTCGAATCCGAGCTGCCACGGAAACTCAATCGCCCTGCGCTGGGGTCGCCTGGCTGGCGGCGAAGCTCGTAAAGTTGCACCCCGTGCTCAAGCAAGGCACGACGATAGGGTGCATAGCCGCCATGCACCGCCGGCACGTCGGTGGCTTCCAGCGAGTTGGTCAGCAGCTTCACCGAAACGCCAGCGTCGGCGCGGCCGGTCAGGTAAAGCAGCCCCGGTTCGCGCGGCACAAAGTAGGCCGATGCCAGGACCAACTCATGGTGCACGTTAGCCAGGTCCGGTGCCAGTTGCTGGCTCAGCAGTAATTGCGGGTCCGGTTCGTCTTCGGCCAACACCTTGCTGGGTGCATCCCATAGCGCCTGGGCGTGAGCCCAGATCAGCTCGTTGCGCCACACGGCCAGGCGCGGCTGCGACTGGTAGGCCATCAAGCGGTCGTACAGGGCCTTGCGCTGGGTTCTGGCTTCGGCCAACGATACTTCCAGGCGATGGCGGCTGGCACGCAGGTCGTTGGCATCCGGGGCCTGCCAGAGGAAGTCGGTGATCGGCCGGCTGAGGGCACTGTTCCAGTACTGGTCGAAGCTGTGCCCCAGCTGCTCGGCCACCGGGCCCACGCCCAGCAGGTCGATGTCGGTGAAGTTGAGGTTGGGCTCGGCATCGAAATACTCGTCGCCAAGGTTGCGCCCGCCGACGATGGCCATGCTGTTGTCCACCAGGAACAGCTTGTTGTGCATGCGCCGGTGCTGGCGCGACAAGTTGAACAGCCGGCCCAGGGCGCGCGTAACGCCGGTACTGCGCCCCAGATGCAGCGGGTTGAACACGCGGATCTGGATGTTCGGGTGGGCATCGAGGGTGCCCATGATGGTGTCCAGGCCGTCGCTGGTGGTGTCGTCGAGCAGGATGCGCACGCGCACGCCACGGTCGGCGGCGCGCAGCAGTTCATGCACAAGGGCGCGAGTACTGAGGCCGTCGTGGACGATGTAGTACTGCAGGTCGATACTCGCCTGGGCGTTGCGGATCAGTTCGGCGCGGGCGCGAAATGCCTCGTTGCTGTTGGGCAGCAGGCGGAAGCCCGAGCGGCCGCCATAGGGCGCGGCCTGGCGCAATACCGAGCGGCCAAAGGCCGAGTCGTTGGCAGGCAGCGCCTGACTGGTTTCGCGGGGCGCACTGATGCTTGTGCAGCCGGCAAGGCCGAGCAACAGCACCAGCAGCAGAGGCAAGGCTCGCTGGAGTCTCAAGGGTAGGACCGTCCTGTGCAGCAAGGGCTTTAGGGGTTTGACCGTGACGGGCGGCGCAAAGTTACGCGTCGGCGCTTTCTTCATCCAGTAGACGAAGGGCGGCTTCACCTACCTTGCGTACGGAGGCTTCGATTTGCGGCGTTGGCCTGGCGGCGAAGTTCATGCGCAGGCAGTGGCGGAACTTGCCCGAGGCCGAAAAGATGCTGCCCACGGCAACCTGCACGCCCTGTTCCAGTAAAGCGCGGTTCAGCCGAAGCGTATCGAGATGTTCGGGTAGCTCCACCCACAGCATGAAGCCCCCCTGGGGCCGGCTGACCCGGGTGCCCGCCGGGAAATAGCGGGTCACCCAGTCGCTCATCAGGTCGCGGCCACGCTGGTACTGGCTGCGCATGCGCCGCACATGGGGCTGGTAGTACCCTCCGGCGATGAAGTCAGCGATGGCCAGCTGAGGCTGGCTGGCCGTACTCCCGGTGCTGATGTACTTCATGTGCAGTACTCGTTCCAGATAGCGCCCGGGCGCCACCCAGCCGATCCGCAGGCCGGGTGCGAGGGTTTTGGAGAACGAACTACAGAGCAGCACGCGGCCATCGTCGTCGAACGATTTGAGGGTGCGTGGGCGGGGGTAGGTATACGCCAGGTCGCCGTACACATCATCTTCCAGTATCGCCACGTCATAGCGTTGGGCCAGGCTCAGCAGGGCCTTCTTGCGTGCCTCGGGCATGATGTAGCCCAGCGGGTTGTTGCAGCTTGGGGTGATCTGGATGAGTTTGATCGGCCACTGCTCCAGGGCCAGCTCAAGCGCTTCCAGGCTGATGCCGGTGACCGGGTCGGTGGGGATTTCCAGCGCTTTCATGCCCAAGCCCTTGAGGGTTTGCATGGCGCCGTGGAAGCTGGGCGAGTCGACCGCGACGATGTCGCCTGGCTCGCAGACCGCGCGGATGCTGCAAGACAGCGCCTCATGGCAGCCGGTTGTGATCACCAGGTCGGCCGGCCCCAGTCGGCAGCCGGAGTCGAGCATCAGCCGGGCCACCTGTTCGCGCAGGGCCAGGTGGCCGTGGATGTTGTCGTAGTACAGGCCAGGCATGTCCTGGCGCCGGCTCAACTGGGCGAGGCTGCGCAGCAGCGGCTTCAGGGTAGGGCTGTCGATGTCGGGCATGCCGCGGCCGAGTTGCACCACATCCTGGCGCGGCGTGCTGCGCACCAGTTCCAGTACCTGTTCCCACTGCGAGATGTCCACCGGGCGCTGGGCCGGGCGGCTGACCGCAGGCAGGGCCGGCAGGTGACGGTGGTCGCTGACAAAGTAGCCGGACTTGGGCCGTGGCGAGACCATGCCGCTGTCTTCGAGCATGCGATAGGCCTGCTGCACGGTGCTCAGGCTGACCCCGTGCTCCTCACTCAGTGCGCGCACAGACGGCAGGCGCTGGCCGGGGCGATAGAGGCCCTGCTCGATGCGGGCGCCGAGTATTTCGGCGAGATTCAGGTAGAGGGTCACGGCATACTCCTGCGCTGCATTGGCATAGCGACCGGTACAGTTGGCCCGAAAATACAGCATTCAGTCGGCCGTCGGCCAATTCTGTATGGGAATAATAAGGCTGTATTGGATCTGTATTGCTGATGGTGCCGACGCGCATGCTTTCTCCACGGTAACAACTGAACGGGAGGATGCGGTGATGGGTGGCATGAGCGATGTGCGCTTGCAACTGTTGGCCAAGGAGCTGGAAGCCGGGCAGCAGGCCAAGGTGTTCAACGCGCCGGAGGGTTTGGGGCGTTGGGGGCTGATGCTGCATCGCTGGCATACCCGCAGGGCGTTGCTGCAGCTGACCGATGACGAGCTGCGCGATGTCGGGCTGAGCTCGGAGCAGGCCCGGATCGAAGGGCGGAAAGCCTTCTGGAAGGACTGACAGGGTGGTCGCTGGAGGGCCTGTTGTGCCCCAGACTTGAAACTTGCACCGACCCTGTGTGCGGGCATGCCCGCGAAGCAGGCGTCGCGGAGGATGGCACGGGCTTCGCCCGTGTTCGCGGGCACGCCCGCTCCCTCAGGGGGCTAGTCAGCTTTTAGATTTTAAGCAAGACAGTTGCTGCCACAAGGATGGGGACTTTCAGGCCAGCTCTTTCAGACGATGCCACAGCATCCCCAATGCCAGCAGTGGCGAGCGCAGGTGCTTGCCGCCAGGGAAGGTGATGTGAGGCACCTTGTTGAAAAGGTCGAAGCGCCCGCTTTCCTGGCCACTGATGGCTTCACCCAGCAGGCGCGCGGCCAGGTGGGTGGCGTTGAGCCCATGGCCAGAGTAGGCCTGGGCGTAATACACGTTCGGCTGGCTGGCCAGGCGGCCAACCTGTGGCAGGCGGTTGGCACCAATGCCGATCATGCCGCCCCACTGGTAGTCGATGCGCACGTCGGCAAGCTGCGGGAACACCTTGAGCATCTTCGGCTGCATGTAGGCGGCGATGTCCTTCGGGTCGCGGCCTGAATAGTGGCAGGCACCGCCAAACAGCAGGCGGTGGTCGGCGGACAGGCGGTAGTAGTCCAGCGCCACGCGCTGGTCACACACCGCCATGTTCTGCGGCAGCAATGCGCGTGCGCGTTCTTCGCCCAGCGGCTCGGTGGCAATGATGTAGCTACCGGCCGGCAGCACCTTGCCGCCCAGTTCGCGGTTGAGGTCGTTGTGGTAGGCGTTGCAGCACAGTACCAGGGTCTTGGCGCGTACTCGGCCTTGTGCGGTATGTACCTGCACTTCAGGGCCATAGTCTATGCGGGTAACCTCGGACTGCTCGAACAGCTTCACGCCCAGACGGCTGGCCACGGCCGCTTCACCCAGCGCCAGGTTGAGCGGGTGCAAGTGCCCAGAGCCCATGTCGATCAGCCCGCCCACATAGCAATCGGCGCCGACCACGCTGTGGATATCGTCCTTGCCGACCAGCCGCAGCTCATGCTCATAGCCCAGGCTGCGCAGTTCCTCGGCGTCTTCTGCAAAGCCCAGCAGCTCGACGGGTTTGTTGGCCAGGTCGCAGTAGCCCCAGGCCAGGTCGCAGGCGATGGCATGCTTTTCCACCCGCTCGCGCACGATCTGTACGGCCTCCAGGCCCATCAGCTTCAGGGTGCGCACGCCTTCCTCGCCGATGACCGGGAGAAACTGCTCCAGGCCATGGCCGACCCCACGGATCAGTTGCCCGCCATTGCGCCCACTGGCGCCCCAGCCAAGTTTGCGCGCTTCCAGCAGGATGACCGAGAAACCACGCTCGGCCAGCTCGATGGCGGTGTTCAGGCCCGAGTAACCGCCGCCGATGATGCACACGTCGGCGTTGTGTTCGCCTTGCAGGAAGGCGTGGTCGGGGTGTGGCGCGCTGCTGGCGGCGTAATAGGAGGCGGCGTGCTGCGCGCTGTGGATCATCGGGGCGGCCCTGAAAAATGGAGGGGGGACGAGGATAAGCTGTGCCATCGCGGCCGGGCAACCAGCGAGGGCTGCATCCTCGTTCGCGGGTGGAGCCGCGAATAAGCCTATAATCCAATCACTTTTGTCAGCTTGTATCCCGTCATGTCCTGTAACCGCCACAAGATCCACTTCCTGCGCGAACTCATCCCTTCATTCGAGTGCGAGCCCGGCTGCCATGACTGCTGCGGCCCGGTCACCACCTCGGCGGAGGAAATGGCCCGCCTGCCGCGCAAGTCCCAGGCGGAGCAGGACGCTGCTCTGGAGCGCCTGGACTGCGTGCACCTGGGCCCCAACGGCTGCACGGTGTATGAAGAGCGGCCGATGATCTGCCGGCTGTTCGGTACCACCCCGCGCATGGCCTGCCCGCGTGGTCGTGGCCCTGAGACGATGATCGACCCTGCCGCTGAACAGTTGGTCCACCAATTCATTGCCACCACCCGCCAGGTGCTGGTCTAGCCTCAGTCCGGGATCGGCAGGCAGAGGCTTTCCTTCACCTCTTCCATCACGATGTAGCTCTTCGATTCGCGCACGTGCGGCAGTTTCAGCAGGATGTCCCCGAGCAGCTTGCGGTACGAAGCCATTTCCGAAATACGCGCTTTTACCAGGTAGTCGAAGTCGCCCGACACCAGGTGGCATTCCAGCACGTGGGGCAGCTTCAAGACCGCGCGGCGGAACTCCTCGAAGGTGTCGCCCGACTTGTAGTCCAGGCTGATTTCCACGAACACCAGCAGGCTGCCTTTGAGGTGCTGCGGGTTCAGGCGGGCGTTGTAGCCCATGATGATGCCCTCGCGCTCCAGGCGGCGAACCCGCTCGGTGCAAGGGGTGGTGGACAGCCCAACTTTCTCGCCCAGTTCGGTGAAGGAAATACGCCCGTCATTCTGCAGGATACGCAGGATGTTACGGTCGATCTTGTCCAGTTCACGCTTGGTCTGGTGCTGGGTTCTCATAGGGGATGCCCCTCCGTGAAAGGCGTTTTTGCCGAGAATTCTCGCCAATAATAGGCTTTTATATAGTGAATTGCACTGGTCTCAAATTCCTATACTGCGCTCATTCATGCCATTTCAATAAAAGTGTGCGGCGCGCCGCGTGTGAGGGATAAAACGATGCGAGTTCTGGTACTTGGTAGCGGTGTAATCGGAACCGCCAGTGCCTACTACCTGGCCCGGCAAGGTTTCGAAGTCACGGTGGTCGACCGCCAGCCGGCGGTGGCCATGGAAACCAGCTTTGCCAACGCCGGCCAGATCTCGCCCGGCTATGCCTCGCCCTGGGCTGCCCCAGGTGTACCGCTCAAAGCCATCAAATGGCTGCTGGAGCGTCACGCCCCCTTGGCCATCAAGCTCACGGGCGACGTCGATCAGTACCTGTGGATGGCACAGATGCTGCGCAACTGCACCGCCAGCCGTTACGCGGTGAACAAGGAGCGTATGGTGCGCCTGTCCGAGTACAGCCGTGACTGCCTCGACGAGCTGCGCGCCGAAACCGGCATCAACTACGAAAACCGCAGCCTGGGCACCACCCAGCTGTTCCGCACCCAGGCCCAGGTCGATGCTGCGGCCAAGGATATTGCCGTACTCGAACAGTCCGGTGTGCCCTACGAGCTGCTCGATCGCGACGGCATTGCCCGCGTCGAACCCGCCCTGGCCGGCGTGAAAGATATCCTGGCCGGCGCCCTGCGCCTGCCGAACGACCAGACTGGCGACTGCCAGCTGTTTACCACCAAGCTCGCCGACATGGCGTTGAAGCTGGGCGTGGAGTTCCGCTTCGGCCAGGATATCCAGCGCCTGGACTTCGCCGGTGACCGCATCAATGGCGTATGGATCGACGGCAAGCTGGAGACGGCAGACCGCTATGTGCTGGCGCTGGGCAGCTACTCGCCACAGATGCTCAAGCCACTGGGCATCAAGGCCCCGGTGTACCCGCTGAAAGGTTATTCGCTGACCGTGCCGATCACCAACAGCGACATGGCCCCGACTTCGACCATTCTCGACGAGACCTACAAGGTTGCCATCACCCGTTTCGACAACCGCATCCGCGTTGGGGGCATGGCTGAAATCGCCGGTTTTGACCTGTCGCTGAACCCGCGCCGGCGCGAAACGCTGGAGATGATCGTCAACGACCTTTATCCTCGCGGCGGTGACCTGAGCCAGGCCAGCTTCTGGACCGGCTTGCGCCCGGCGACCCCGGACGGTACGCCGATCGTGGGTGCCACGGCGTTCCGCAACCTGTTCCTGAACACCGGTCACGGTACCTTGGGCTGGACCATGGCGTGCGGTTCCGGTCGCTTGCTGGCCGACCTGATTGCGCGCAAGAAGCCGCAGATCAGTGCCGAAGGCCTGGATATTTCCCGATATGGCAATAGCCGGGAAGTGGCCAAGCACGGGCAAAGCGCGCCGGCTCACCAGCAGTAACAGCCTGTGCCGGCCCATTCGCGGGCTTGCCCGCTCCCACAGGAACACCACAGCTTTTGAACGCTGTGCACTACTTGTGGGAGCGGGCAAGCCCGCGAAGAATCCACCACCGATTTCAACCCGAACACCATAAGGCAGCCGCCATGCGTCCCGCCCGCGCCCTGATCGACCTCCAGGCCCTGCGCCATAACTACCGTCTGGCCCGTGAACTGACGGGTGCCAAAGCCCTCGCCGTGATCAAGGCCGACGCCTATGGCCACGGCGCCGTGCGCTGCGCCCTGGCCCTGGAGGCCGAAGCCGACGGCTTTGCCGTGGCCTGCATCGAAGAGGCGCTGGAGCTGCGCGCTGCCGGTATCAAAGCCCCGGTGCTGCTGCTGGAAGGTTTTTTCGAAGCCAGCGAACTGGCGCTGATCGCCGAGCACGACCTGTGGTGCGTGGTGCACTCGCTGTGGCAGCTGGAAGCCATCGAGAAAACCCCGCTGCACAAGCCGCTCACCGTCTGGCTGAAGCTGGACAGTGGCATGCACCGCGTTGGCCTGCACCCCAAGGACTACCACGACGCCTACCAGCGACTGTTGGCCAGTGGCAAGGTTTCGCGCATCGTGTTGATGAGCCACTTCGCTCGCGCCGACGAACTGGACGCTGACGCCACCTCCCAGCAGATCGCCGTGTTCGAAGCTGCCCGACAGGGCCTGGCCGCCGAATGCAGCCTGCGTAACTCGCCCGGCGTGCTGGGCTGGCCGCAAGCGCCCAGCGACTGGGTGCGCCCAGGCCTGATGCTGTACGGCGCCACGCCGTTCGAAGTGGCGCAGGCCGAGGCCGCACGCCTGCAACCGGTGATGACCCTGCAATCGCGGGTGATCAGCGTGCGCGAGCTGCCTGCCGGCGAGCCGGTGGGCTATGGTGCCAAGTTCGTCAGCCCTCGGCCGACCCGCGTGGGTGTGGTTGCCATGGGCTATGCCGATGGCTACCCGCGCCAGGCGCCCAACGGCACTCCGGTGCTGGTCGCCGGCAAGCGCACTCAGCTGATCGGCCGGGTGTCGATGGACATGCTCAGCATCGACCTCACCGACGTACCGGAAGCCGCTGTCGGCAGCCCGGTAGAACTATGGGGCAAGCAGGTGCTGGCCAGTGAGGTGGCCGCGCATGCGGGCACCATTCCGTACCAGATCTTTTGCAACCTGAAGCGGGTACCACGGGACTACATCGGCGAATGACACGCTGAAGCGGACAGGTTGGGGGCGGTGTGTTGTAAATACTGAACGGCATTGCCATGATATCGTTCACATCCACCCCCTTCCCACTGTTCCAGGAGGCTCCAGCTTTGGACGTCGGCGAACGACTGCAAGCCATCCGCAAGCTCAAGGGCCTGTCCCAGCGCGAACTCGCCAAGCGTGCAGGCGTGACCAACAGCACCATCTCGATGATCGAGAAGAACAGCGTAAGCCCCTCTATCAGCTCGCTGCGCAAAGTGCTGAGCGGCATCCCCATGTCCATGGTCGAGTTCTTTTCGGTCGAGCTGGAGCCCGAAAGCCCCACTCAGATCGTCTACAAGGCCCACGAGCTGATCGATATCTCGGATGGAGCGGTAACCATGAAGCTGGTTGGCAAGTCGCACCCCAACCGCGCCATCGCTTTTCTGACCGAGGTGTACCCGCCAGGCGCGGACACCGGTGCCGAGATGCTTACCCACGACGGCGAGGAGACCGGTATCCTGCTTGAAGGCCGCCTGGAACTGGTGGTCGGCAACGAGATTTTCGTTCTCGAAGAGGGGGACAGCTACTACTTCGAAAGCACCCGGCCACACCGCTTTCGCAACCCATTCGACCAGCCGGCGCGGCTGATCAGTGCGGCGACGCCTTCAAACTTTTGATCCAGCGCAGTGCATTGAGTCGGCAATACCCCTTTCCTGTGTGGGGTCGTTTCACGGCCTCTGGGTTCCCGCTATACTTTTCAACGCTCGCCGATCCGTGGCCGCGAGCGTGATTAGCCACCATGAGGGTGTTCGCGTGAATCAAATCAAGAAGATGCTGGCCGTACCAGCAGCCGTATTCGCCCTCTGGGCAATGAGCGCAACCGCTGCGACCAATGACGACATCGCCAAACGCCTGGAGCCGGTTGGCCAGGTGTGCGTCCAGGGCCAAGAGTGCAAAGGCATGGAAGTGGCCGCTGCAGCGGGTGGCGGGGGAGCCAAGACGCCGGATGAAATCATCGCCAAGCACTGCAATGCCTGTCATGGCAGCGGGTTGCTCGGCGCGCCTAAAATTGGTGACACCGCCGCGTGGAAAGAACGCGCCGACCACCAGGGCGGCCTGGACGGCATCCTGGCCAAGGCCATTACCGGCATCAACGCCATGCCGCCAAAGGGCACCTGTGCAGACTGCTCGGATGAAGACCTGAAAGGGGCGATCAAGAAAATGTCCGGGCTGTGATTTACAGCTGAATTGCATGAGGCCCGCCGTTGATGGCGGGCTTTGCTTTTTTGTTGTCTGGGCCGGCCTCTTCGCGGGCAAGCCCGCTCCCAAAGGTACTCCACAGGACCTGAAGGTTGTGTTAATTCTGTGGGAGCGGGCTTGCCCGCGAAAGGGCCGGTACAGGCAACCAATTACTTCAGCCCTATGTCCAACCCCTGAACTCGTGGATGTTTCAGGAGGCCCAGATGCACCTCTGCTCCATCGACCAGGCTGTCGAGCAGGTCTTGTCCCGGCTGCCAACCCATATCCATATGGGCCTGCCTTTGGGCCTGGGGAAACCCAACGCCTTCGTCAACGCGCTTTACGCCCGCGTACGCGAGCTGCCCGAACGGCGCCTGACCATCTATACCGCACTTTCCCTCGGCCGCCCGCCACTGGGCAATGGCCTGCAGCGGCGCTTTCTCGAACCCTTCGTCGAGCGAGTGTTCGCTGACTACGAAGAGCTCAGCTACCTCGCAGACCTGCGCAACGACAGCCTGCCGCCAAACATCCGTGTCGAACAGTTCTTCATGCAGCCCGGTAGCCTGCTGCACAGCGAGTCGGCCCAACAGGACTACGTCAGCAGCAACTACAGCCACGCCGCACGCGATATCAACGCCAAGGGCCTGAACCTGATCGCCCAGTTGGTGGCAGCCACCCCTGAAAAGCCCGTGCACCTGAGCCTGGCCTGCAACCCAGACATCACCCTCGACCTGCTGCCGATGATTGCCAAGCGGCGCGCGGCTGGCGAAACCATCCTCATGCTGGGCCAGGTGCATGCCGAACTGCCCTATATGCCAGGCGATTCGGAACTGAGCATGGAGGCATTCGACCTGCTGATTGATGAAGCGGAGCAGCGACGGCTGTTCTCTACGCCGAACATGCCGGTCGGCATCCAGGACCACTGCATTGGCTTGCACGCCAGCACGTTGGTGCGCGATGGCGGCACCCTGCAGATCGGCATCGGGGCCATGGGTGATGCAGTTGCTGCCGCATTGCTGGCTCGTCAAGGTGACAACGCAGGCTACCGAGCCGTGCTTGATGAGCTGGATGTAGGCCCCTGGCATGCGCTGATCGAACGCGAAGGGGGGCTAGGGACGTTTGCCCAAGGCCTGTACGGCTGCAGCGAGATGTTCGTCAATGGCCTGCTGGTGCTGGCCGAAGCAGGGTTGCTACGACGCCCGGCGGACGAGCAGGGCGCAATACTGCATGGCGGCTTTTTCCTCGGCCCGCAAGCGTTCTATCAGCGCTTGCGCGGGATGCCGCTGGTGCAGCGCGCACAGTTTGCCATGACCTGCATCAGCTTCATCAACGAGCTATATGGGCAGGAGGAACTCAAGCGCCGCCAACGCCGTGATGCGCGGTTTATCAACACTGCGTTTGCCATGACCTTGCTCGGCGCCGGGGTGGCTGATCAACTTGAAGACGGCCGTGTGCTCAGCGGCGTGGGCGGGCAGTACAACTTTGTCGCCCAGGGCCATGCGCTGGAAGGTGCACGTTCGATTCTGCTTTTGCGCAGCTGGCGCGAGGCAGGCGGGGAGGTGACCTCAAACCTGTTCTGGACCTATGGCCACTGCACCATCCCCCGGCACCTGCGCGATATCGTGGTGACCGAGTACGGTATCGCGGACTTACGTGGGCAGACCGACAGCGAGGTGATTGCGCGGTTGCTGGCGGTGAGCGATTCGCGGTTCCAGCAGGGGCTCATCGGGCAGGCAAAAGAGGCCGGCAAGCTGGCCAAGGGCTTTCAGCTGGACGCTCGCTTCACCGACAATACGCCGCAGCGGCTGGAAGCGATCCGGACGCGGCATGCGCGGCTGTTCCCGGAGTACCCAATGGGCACGGACTTTACGGCCGAGGAGCGGGATCTGTTGCGGGCGCTGAACTGGTTGAAGAGCAAGTTCAAGCTGAGCGAGGTGCTGGAGCTGGGCAAGGCAGCGTTGGATGCACCGGGGCCGGAGGGGTATGAAAGCCACCTGGAGCGGATGCAGTTGGGGCAGCCGCAGGGGCTTAAAGAAGAACTTTACCAGCGCTTGTTGTTGGCGGGGCTGGCGGCAACCAGATAAAAGGGTTGCGGCCATTCGCGGGCATGCCCGCTCCCACAGGTACGGCACAGCGTTCGAGACCTGTGCTGCACCTGTGGGAGCGGGCGTGCCCGCGAAGCAGGTGTCGCGTTTATTCGATGAAGCTGACTACACCACCTTCCAGCGACTTCACCCGGGCCAGCGATTCAACGCGGTAGCCCTGGCTGTCCAGTTCGGCACGGCCGCCCTGGAACGACTTCTCGATCACGATACCCAGGCCCGCCACGGTGGCGCCAGCCTGCTTGATGATCGAGATCAGCGCCTGCGAGGCTTTGCCGTTGGCCAGGAAGTCGTCGATCACCAGCACGCGGTCGCTGCTGTTGAGGTGACGCGGCGAAATGGCCACAGTGTTCTCGGTCTGCTTGGTGAAGGAATACACCGAGGCGGTCAGCAGGTTTTCAGTCAGGGTCAGCGACTGGTGCTTGCGGGCGAAAATCACCGGTACGCCCAGCTTCAGGCCGGTCATCACGGCCGGGGCAATGCCCGAGGCTTCGATGGTGACAATCTTGGTCACGCCGGCGTCGGCGAACAGGCGGGCGAACTCGTTACCGATCAGCTGCATCAGCGCCGGATCGATCTGGTGGTTGAGAAACGCGTCGACTTTGAGAACCTGATCGGAAAGCACGATGCCTTCTTCGCGAATCTTCTGATGCAGTGCTTCCACTGTGATTTCCTCGATGTAGATAGTGGTCTGTATGGCCGATTTGTGAGCTCAAATCGGCCATACAAACCACCGTGGCCGCTAACAGCGGCAAAGTTAAAGAGTAATGGTTGATCAGCGTTTGAGCATTGCCCGGATATCGGCCAAGGCGTTGTTGCCGCGTGCGGCCTTCACCTCGACCGGCGCATCGTCCAGGCCCTCCCAGGCCAGGTCGTCCGGAGGCAGTTCGTCGAGGAACCGGCTGGGCGTGCAGTCGATGATTTCACCGTACTGCTTGCGCTTGGCGGCGAAGGTGAAGGCCAGGGTCTGGCGCGCGCGGGTGATGCCCACGTAGGCCAGGCGGCGTTCCTCTTCGATGGTGTCGGCCTCGATGCTGGAGCGGTGCGGGAGGATTTCCTCTTCCATGCCCATGATGAACACGTAAGGGAACTCCAGGCCCTTGGAGGCATGCAGGGTCATCATCTGCACACCTTCGGCGTTCTCTTCTTCTTCCTGCTGGCGCTCGAGCATGTCGCGCAGCACCAGCTTGCCGATGGCGTCTTCGATGGTCATGTCACCCTCTTCGTCCTTCTCGAGGGTGTTTTTCAGCGCTTCCACCAGGAACCACACGTTGCTGATGCGGAACTCTGCGGCCTTGTCGCTGGCGGTCTGCTGGCGGATCCAGTTCTCGTAGTCGATGTCGCGGATCATCTCGTGCAGCGCGGCAATCGGATCTTCCAGGGCGACCTTGTGGCGTACCCCATCCAGCCAATGCTTGAAGCGCTGCAAGCGCTCGGTGTAGCGGGCGTCCAGATGCTCGCCCAGGCCCAGCTCCTCGCTGGCGGCGTACATCGATATACCGCGCTCAGTGGCGTAGTTACCGAGCTTTTCCAGGGTGGTGGAGCCGATTTCCCGGCGCGGTACGTTGATCACACGCAGGTAGGCGTTGTCATCGTCCGGGTTCACCAGCAGGCGCAGGTAGGCCATCAGATCCTTGACCTCCTGGCGGCCGAAGAAACTGTTACCACCCGACAGACGATACGGCACCTGGTGGTGCTGCAGCTTCAGTTCGATCAGCTTGGCCTGGTAGTTGCCGCGGTAGAGGATGGCGAAGTCGCTGTACGGGCGGTTGGTGCGCAGGTGCAAGGTGAGGATTTCCATGGCCACGCGTTCGGCCTCGGCTTCCTCGTTCTTGCAGCGGATCACGCGGATCTCGTCGCCCACGCCCATTTCGCTCCACAGCTGTTTCTCGAACGCATGCGGGTTGTTGGCGATCAACACGTTGGCACAGCGCAGGATGCGGCTGGTGGAGCGGTAGTTCTGCTCGAGCATGACGATCTTCAGGGAGGGGTAGTCCTCCTTGAGCAGCATCAGGTTCTCAGGGCGTGCACCACGCCAGGCATAGATCGACTGGTCGTCGTCGCCTACCACGGTGAACTGGTTGCGCATGCCGATCAGCATCTTCACCAGCAGGTACTGGCTGGCGTTGGTGTCCTGATATTCGTCTACCAGCAGGTAGCGCACACGGTTTTGCCAGCGTTCCAGCACCTCGGGGTGCTCCTGGAACAGTTTGACCGGCAGCAGGATCAGGTCGTCGAAGTCCACCGCGTTGAACGCCTTGAGCGTGCGCTGATAGTGGGTGTAGACGATGGCTGCGGTCTGCTCGCGTGGGTTGCGCGCTTTTTCCAGGGCCTCTGGTGGCAGGATAAGGTCGTTCTTCCAGGCACCGATCATGTTCTTGATCTCGTCGATGCCGTCGTCGCCGGAGTATTCCTTCTGCATGATGTCCGACAGCAGCGCTTTGATGTCAGACTCGTCGAAGATCGAGAACCCCGGCTTGTAGCCCAGGCGCTCGTGTTCCTTGCGGATGATGTTCAGGCCAAGGTTGTGGAACGTACACACGGTCAGGCCACGGCCTTCCCCCGGGCGCAGCAAGGTGGCAACCCGCTCCTTCATCTCGCGCGCGGCCTTGTTGGTAAAGGTCATCGCCACGATGTACTGGGCGCGGATGCCGCAGTTCTGGATGAGGTGGGCAATCTTGCGCGTGATCACGCTGGTCTTGCCCGAACCTGCACCGGCGAGCACCAAAAGAGGGCCGCCGACATAGTCACGGGCTTCCTGCTGCCGGGGATTGAGTCGGGACATGCTAGAAACCGGGGGTCGCCAGAAAATAGCCGCGCATTCTAACAGGCATGGGGCCGTTGTGGCGCGACCGTCTGACGTCTGAGTCAGACTTTATGTCCGTCTCACTATTAGTGCCACTAATGCTAGTAGCTGAAAAAATCATATTTGCCGGTTTGTGCCGTTTCGCGCAGGATGCACGACAAAATACGTCGGGATGCTACACCCGAAAAACATGTATAAAATTGAAAATCATTTTCATTGAATACAGTGGCATACCCGCCAGTCTCGTTGCACCGTGAAGCCCTAAGGAGCCCGCTTGTCCACGCCTGTCGAACCTCTGCGTTTGCTGCTGTTGGCCGATGAGCCGGAATGGGCCGCCTTGTTGCACGCCTGCATGCCTGCACTGGGTGGCAGCGCCGTGCTACTGACTGCGCCAAACTGGGAGGCGGTCGACAGCCTGTTCAGTCATGATCGCCAGGCCGTCGTGCTGGCAACGCCAGGCTTGCAGCCCGCCCCCGGGCGTTGCGAGCTGCCGACCATCCTGCTGCTTGACCACGAGCCTGAGGCGGCGCCCAGCGCTGTCAGCGACTGGCTGGTACGCGACCAGCTCAACGCCGATAACCTGCGCCGCTCACTGCGCCATGTGCGAGAGCGCGGTGTGCTGGTCGCCACCTTGCAGCGCCTGGCCGAGCAGGACCCGCTGACCGGCATCGCCAACCGCCAGGGCTTCCAGGCTTTGCTCAATGCGCGCCTGGCCGAAAACGACGGCCGTGGTGTTGCGCTTGGCCACCTGGATCTGGACAACTTCCGCCACGTCAACGACGCCCTCGGCCACCAGTGCGGTGACCGGTTGATCCTGCAGGTGGTGGCACGGCTGAAGCATCAGCTGGAAGCGGGCGACCAGTTGGCGCGCCTGGGCAGCGACGAGTTCGCCCTGCTGATCGATACCCGCCGAGATGCCAACCGCGCCGAATGGATGGCCGAACGCATCGTCGAGGCCTTGGCCGAACCTTACTGGATCGACGGCGAAAGCCTGTTGCTGGGCTGCAGCCTGGGCCTGGCCCATGCTCGCGCACAGAGCGGCGCCGATCCGCTGATGTGGCACGCGCATATCGCCATGCGTCAGGCCAAGAGCAGCCAGGGCTGCACCTTCCATGTGTTCAACGAACGCATCAACCGCAACGCCCGCAGCCTTGCCGACCTGGAAGGCGAATTGCGCCGCGCCCTGCGCCGCGACGAGCTGGAGCTGCATTATCAGCCCCGCCTTAACCTGGCCGACGGGCGCATTGTTGGCCTGGAGGCGCTGGTGCGCTGGCGCCATGCCGAGCGCGGGCTGCTGCCGCCCAGCGAGTTCGTGCCACTGGCCGAGCAGAGCGGCCTGATCGTGCCCTTGGGCTACTGGGTTATTTCCCGTGCCCTGCGTGACATGCAGGCACTGTGCGAGCGCGGTCTGGAACCGCTGCACATGGCGGTCAACCTGAGCTTCCGTCAGTTTCAGGACAGCCAGCTACTGGCCACCTTGAGTCGCCTGATCCTTGAGCACGGTGTGGATGCCCGCTGGCTTGAGTTCGAGCTGACCGAGACGGCGGTGATGCGCCGCAACGAGGTGGTGCGCCAGACCATGGACGCGCTGGGTCGCCTGGGCGTGCGCTTCTCGCTCGATGATTTCGGCACCGGGTTTTCTTCGTTCGTGCACCTCAACAGCTTGCCGATCGCCTTGCTCAAGGTGGACCGCAGCTTTGTTGCGGAAATGGAAATGCGTGAAGAGAACCGCAAGCTGGTGCACGCCATGATCAACCTGGCACACAACCTCAGCCTTGAGGTAGTGGCCGAGGGGGTGGAGAGTGAAGAGCAGCTGGCGTTGTTGCGCGGGTTTGGCTGCGACCAGGTGCAAGGTTTCCTGGTCAGCAAACCGCTACCGATAGAGGAATTGATGGCGTATTTGCTGCAGGCGCCCGGCCGCCAGTTGGAGGCTGTCCTTTAGGGCCC